>JAATGD010000238.1 GCA_015654965.1 Hyphomicrobiales bacterium | reverse complement strand
CGGGAATTTTTGTCGATGATCGGCGCAGGTGTGATTCCACGTGTGGCTCTGCAAACGGGTAACGAAGCCAATTCGAGCGACTACATCATGCAAATCCATAAGGAACATAGCGAACTTGTTGAAGCTATTCTGAATGGTGATGAGGATGCCGCGAGAGCTGCGATGCGCCAACATTTAAAGCGCGCTCAAACGCGTTATAGAACCATGCTGAGGCAAAGCAGAAACAACTTATAATATAAGTTGTTGACATATATCAGTTAAGTACGTTAGCCATATGAAAACTCAAATTGGTAGAGGGTCTTCATATGGAACCACAGCGCATTAAACAGAAACTCGGTTCCGGGCTGCTTTCGTTCCCGGTCACACATTTCGACGCCGAAGGACGCTTTGCGCCTGAAAGCTATAAAGCCCATGTGGAATGGCTCTCAAGCTATGACGCTCCGGTACTTTTTGCAGCAGGTGGAACGGGGGAATTTTTCTCGCTAACGCCTGCTGAAATTCCTGCCATTGTTTCTGCTGCAAAAGAGGCAGCGGGAGAGACAGCCATCGTTTCCGGTTGTGGCTACGGCACCGAGATGGCCATTGATATCGCAAGGTCGGCTGAAAAAGCCGGTGCTGACGGCATCCTGCTGTTGCCACATTATTTGATCGATGCGCCCCAAGAAGGACTGTTCGAGCACGTCAAGCGCATCTGCCAATCGGTTGGCATCGGCGTGATTGTCTATAATCGCGATAATGCAGTGCTTTTGCCCGATACGCTGGCTCGCCTATGCGACGAATGCCCGAACTTGATTGGCTTCAAGGATGGAGTCGGCGATATTGGTCTTGTTCGTCAGGTCTCTGCGAAAATGGGCGATCGACTGATTTATCTTGGTGGCATGCCAACAGCGGAACTCTTCGCAGAAGCCTATCTTGGCGCGGGCTTTACGACCTATTCGTCAGCCGTTTTCAATTTTGTTCCGGGTCTTGCTGTCGAGTTTTATCGCGCGTTGCGCAATGCAGAACGCGCCACCTGCGAGCGTATTCTCAATGATTTCTTTTATCCATTCATAGAAATTCGCAACCGTCGCAAGGGATATGCGGTTTCAGCCATCAAGGCTGGTGTGCGCCTTCAGGGCTTTGATGCTGGCCGAGTACGCTCGCCTCTCTCCGACCTTACTGCACAGGAAGAGGAATTGATGGAGGCACTGATCGGCACCCATCGACGTAAGCAAGCTGCCTGATAAGCCCGAGCACCGTTGTTTGCTTACTGCCGGACAGCGAACAGAAGCTCTTATCCGCCGCGTTTTCACGCGCGGCGGGAACATATGATAACAGAAGCTGTAAGGTGAAAACTGCATGACCATCATTCGTAACTCCACCGGGCTTAAACCACGTATAACGTTGCCTCGTGGTACGATTGATAGTCATATGCATATGTATCTGCCCGGCTATCTCCAACAGGCAGGCGGTCCGCCGCTTCCTGCGGGATTGCTTCCAGATGCGCAGCAGTATCGTCAGGTTATGCAATGGCCTGGTATTGATCGCGTGGTGATCACGCAGGGTAATGCACACCAGCTTGATAATTCAAATCTCGTGGCTTGTTTGGAGGAAATGGGTGCGATTGCCCGTGGGATCGCAGCGATAACGGCTGAGACGTCGCCAGCTGAATTACGACACCTTGCGGATAGTGGTGTGGTCGGCGTTCGGCTTATGGATTTACCGGGCGGCGCTGTTGATCTTGCACATCTGGAGCGTGTCGAGGCCGTGGTTCGAGACATGGGCTGGATGATGACCATCCAGTTTAATGGTAGCGAGATTTTGGCCCATGAACCGCGTCTTTCAAAACTGAAAGCCCGATGGGTCCTTGATCATCATGGTAAGTTTCTCGATGGAGCTGAGCCTGCGGATATCGATGCCGTCAAGCGGTTGATTGACGGCGGGAACGTGTGGTTCAAGTTTGCGGGTTGTTATGAATCGTCGAAAGTGGGCGCGCCGGATTACACCGATATTGCAGAAGTTGCTCGCGACATCGCGGCGCACGCCCCACAACGGATTATCTGGGGCAGCAATTGGCCACACAATATGGCTAAAACGACGGCAGAATATCCCGACGACGCTGCCCTTACTGATACGGTTTTGGGCTGGCTGGCTGACGATCAGGCGCGGGAGCTGGCTTTGGTCCAGAACCCGCAAGAGTTGTTTGGTTTCTCTCCAATCTTTTAAGTGCGTCAGACGCTGGCTGTAATGCCGCCATCAACAAACAGGGTCTGACCGTTGACGAAGCTCGACGCTGCTGAAGACAGAAACACAACAGCGCCGACGAGCTCTTCGACATTGCCCCAGCGACCAGCAGGCGTACGCTTTTCGAGCCAGTCAGAGAACTCCTTGCTGTCGACGAGCGCTTGATTGAGCGGTGTTTTGAAGTAGCCCGGTGCAATGGCATTGATCTGCAAGCCATATTTCGCCCAATCTGTTGCCATCCCGCGTGTCAGATTGCGAATGGCGCCCTTTGTCGCAGTGTAGGGAGCGATCCCGGGCCGGGCAAGTTCGCTCTGCACGGAAGCGATGTTGACGATCTTGCCTTCGCCGCGCGCGATCATGTGCTGCGCCACCGCCTTTGCGACGTAAAAGACGCTGGAAACGTTGGTTGCCATCAGCTTTTCCCATTGTTCGACAGGAAAATCCTCGAGCGGTGCGCGAAACTGCATTCCGGCGTTATTAACCAGAATATCGATGACGCTCCCGTCATCCAGAATTTTCGTAACCGCGCTTTGCACAGCTTGTGCGTCGGTTACATCAAAAATGGCTGTGGTAACATTAAATCCTTTGAGCCGCAGGGCCGCTGCAGCACCTTCGGTCTTTTCAGCATTGCGACCGTTGAGAATGATCCGCGCACCACTTGCTGCCAATCCTTCCGCCAGCGCATAGCCTATGCCTTGGCCCGCACCCGTAATGAGTGCGGTGCGACCATGAAGATCAAACAATCTATTACTCATATTTTCAATCTCTACTTGAACTTGGCACGCATGGCCGCAATTCCGGGGATCTTGTCCATCAGCGG
>JAATGD010000248.1 GCA_015654965.1 Hyphomicrobiales bacterium | reverse complement strand
TCGGTTTGAAGATGGGCATGGGCATCATGCTCGGCGGCAAAGTCTTGCGTGGCCGCAATGGCGCCGCCGGAGAAATCGGACACATGGCCTTCCCGTTCAGCCCTGAAAGACGCCCGATCGCAGGCGAAATGGAGCGTTACATCGGCACCCATGCTTTCATGCAGCGGGTTCTGGCACAATGGCCCGACGATGCTGGCCCCGCGCCACGGGATGCAGCGGAACTGATGGCGCTTCACGCCGAAGGCAACGCTACAGCAACCATCCATGTTACGCGCCACGCGGAAGACATAGGCGCGGTCGTCGCAAGTTGCGTGGCAATCGTCGATCCCGGCATCGTCGTGCTGGGCGGCGGTCTGGGCGGCAACCCTCTGCTGCGGCCAATCGTGGAGGAAACAGCAAACAAACTCAGCTATCCGGTCGAAGTGCGTGTGAGTACGCTCGGTTCCTATGCGACGGTTCTGGGGATTGAAAAGCTGGCATGCGATCATGCTGTAAAATCGGTTCTGGGCGAACCCATATCCTCCCCTTTTTAGATTCCACCCATTCATAAACCAAGTCCAACAGCATCGGCCCGAAAATCAAAATCGATTTTCGGAAAGCATGATGCGTAGATTCAAAGAGCTGGAGCGTCCCTTTGTGTGTGCGAAAGAAAGGACGCATGGCGCTCTAAAAGCGTCCGCAATGGCGACCGGCCATCCGGCGGGCGCTCCCGCATTTGTTTTGTCATTCCCGTTCGCCCATTCGCTGGACCCACCTCCCCTCTTCCGTTGACAGCCCGGCTCCATCGCTTCTCAAAAAAGTTTCATTTTTTTATTGCCTAAATCCTGTTTTATTTGTTAGGCTGCCTAACATAATAATGATGGTGGGACTATCGCGGCACCAAAAGCCGTTACAAAGAGGAGACAGGAATGACATTTTTTAGATGCAAGACGGCACTGTTGACCGCCGCCGCCATATCCATGGCAGGTGCCGCAAGCGCTCAGGAACTCCAATATTGGGTTTATTCCGACTTCGCTCAGGGTGATGCGCTGAAATTGCAGCAGGAATTCATCGCGGAATTTGAAAAAGCCAATCCCGGCGTCAAAATTACCATATCCGGCCGCGGCGATGACGATCTGACATCGGGGCAGATAGCAGGCGCCGCATCCGGGAACCTGCCGGACGTCTTTATGAACGGTCTCGCCGTCGGCGCGCAACTTGTCGATGTCAAAGCGCTTGCCAATATCTATTCCGAATGGATGGCGATGCCGCAGGAATTCCGCGACCAGTTCAACCCGGAAGCCATCAAGGCCTGCTCGCCCGCGCCTGAAACCATGTATTGCCTGCCCTATACCGGCTTTGGCGAAATCGTGTACCGCAATCTGACCGTACTCGAAAAGGCAGGGATCGATACATCCGTGCCGCCTGCGACATGGGATGAATGGCTGGCCCAGATGCAGAAGGTCAAGCAGGCGGGGAACTATGCGATCCCGGATATGACGCAGGTTTTCAACGGCGTCGCGGCATTCTACGCCATCGTCGGTGACAAGAAGAACTGGACCGTCGATTTTACGACCAACAAGACGGCAATCGACAAGGAATCCCTGGCCCGCACACTGCAGACATTCGTCGACATGGCAAAGCTCAACAGTGGAACCAGCCGCAACGATCAGGCGACGCGCGACCTCTTCATTACGAACCAGCTCGCCTTTCACACATCCGGCCCCTGGCTCAACCCGACTTATGCAAAGGCTGCGGCAGAATCCGGCCTGAAATATGATTTCGTCCTGCTGCCGGGCCACAATGCCAGCGATCATGGCGGCGTTCGCAGTTACGAATTCGTCGGCGTTGCCCCCGGCCCCAACCGTGAAATAGCCTGGAAATTCGCGGCTTTCATCACCGAGAAAACCCAGATGGCACGCTGGGCGAAGCTGTTGTCACGCTATAATGCCAATGCTGCCGCCATGGCCGATCCAGAGGTCGATGCCTTGCCGCTGGTCAAGACATCGGTTGAAGCTGTCCGCTATGCGATGGATGTGCAACCGCCTTACTTCGTCAAGCCGATTCCGAACTGCTATCGTCAGGCCATCACCGACATGGCTTCGGCTGTCGCAGATGAGGAATACACCCCCGATGAAGGCTCTGAAGAGCTTATCGATGAGCTCAATGAATGCCTCGCCAAGTAAATTGCCTCCTGCTGGCAGAAGATGTGTTTCCCGCATGCTGCCAGCAGGGGTATCTCCGCATGAATGAATATTTGTCCGCGCGGATCGTCGCCGGTCAATGGCCTATCCAACACGAATCAACGGACCCGAGATGAGCGCACGACGCCTCCTGCCGCATTATGCGATGGTTCTGCCATTCGGCATTCTGTTTGCTGTGTTCTTTCTATATCCACTGGCGAGCGGGCTATTTTACAGCTTTCATAGCTGGAATGCCGCAAGCGAGCCGCATTTTGTCGGGCTGGCCAATTATCAGTCTGTTCTCAAATCACGGGACTTCTCGCGCGCCATAGAGAACCTCGCGATCTACATCGCCATCACCGTACCGCTTGGCATTATCATTGCCTTGGCGCTGGCGCTTCTCGTCGACAGTTTCACCGGCTTCTGGGCCAATTTCTTCCGCAGCGCCTTCTTTCTGCCGGTCGTTTTGCCAGCCTTTCTTGCCGCCACGATCTGGCGCTGGATGTATGCACCCAATTTCGGCCTCATCAACATGGTGCTTGGCTGGTTCGGTATTCCCGCCATCAATTTCCTCAATGATACAGGAATGATGCTCTATTCGATGATCGCAGTCGATGTATGGGTATCCGCCGGGTTCAATATGGTGATCCTGCTTGCGGGGTTGAAAAACGTACCGCAGGACCTCTATGAAGCCGCGCATCTCGACGGCGCAAGCCGTTTCCAGCAGGTGCGTTTCGTAACCATTCCCATGCTGGCACCGGTCCTGTACTTCGTCGTGACTTACGGATTCATTTCCGCTCTTCAGGTTTTCGATGTGCCGTGGCTGCTGACAGGATCGTCCTTCACTTCTTATGGCGGACGGCGCGGCGCCCTGCTCTTCCCGGTCATGGACATGATGGGACGCGCCTTCGGGGAAGTCCGTTTTGGCGAAGCAACCGCCTACGGCTTCATTCTGGCAATCATCATCATGCTCTTTACCGGCGTCATGTTCGCATTGCGCTTCTGGAGAAAAGTGAAATGAGTATAGATAGCGTTTCACCGCAGGGCGGTTGGGCGATCATTGCCGACATCTGGACCTGGCGCTTTCTCAAATGGATCGTCGCGATCTGCGTCACCATCGTTGCCGTATTTCCGATCTGGTGGATGATCAACGTGGTCTTTTCCGACCCCGGCACGCCCGTGTCGATCGACCCACGGCTTTATCCGACTTCGCTGGAATCCGGTCTTTCCAAAATCCGCATGATTCTTCTGGAAACGCCTTATCTGCGGGCCTATTTCATCACCGTCACCTATGCGCTTATGACCATCCTCGGCGTTCTGCTCATCGGGTCGATGGCCGCATTTGAATTTGCTCTGTTCGATTTTCCGGGCAAGAAGGTGCTGTTCGGGCTTGTGATGCTTTCCCTGATGGTTCCCACCATCGTAACCATCATCCCCACCTATCTGCTTGTCGCCGATCTCGGCTGGCTGAATACGATGCAGGGACTGGTGGTGCCGGGACTGGCATCGGCGTTCGGCCTGTTCCTGCTGATCCAGTTCATGCGTTCGCTGCCCATGGAGATGATCGAGGCGGCGCGTCTGGACGGAGCAAACCACTTCAAGATTTACTGGTATATTGCCCTGCCGCTATCCAAAAACGCGATGGTGACGCTGGCAATCCTCACTTTCATGCGGACATGGGGCAATTTTGCCTGGCCGCTTATCGTCGCCCCACGACCCGATACCTATACGGTGGGTCAGGTCGTAGGCCTTTTTAATGCACCATATTCACATCAGACCGTTGACGTTGTGATGACGGCCAATCTGCTGGCCGCCATACCTCCATTGATCTTCTTCCTGATTTTCCAGCGCAAGATCGTCGAGGGCATAGCAATGTCCGGCACAAAAGGATGAACGGAGACAGGGAAGACACATCATGGCATCGTTAAAAATTTCCTCTGTTTCAAAGTCTTTCGGGCAAACGAGTGTGCTCAGGGACATCAATCTTGACATTCAGTCAGGCGAATTCATCGTTTTCGTCGGCCCATCGGGCTGCGGAAAATCCACCTTGCTGCGCATGATCACAGGACTTGAAAGCGCGAGCTCTGGCGACATCTTCATCGAAGACCGCTGCGTCACCAATGTCGACGCCGCCCGGCGCGGAACGGCGATGGTATTCCAGTCCTATGCGCTTTATCCGCATATGACGGTTGCGGAAAATATGGGCTTTGCGCTGCGCATGGCCGGTGAGCGCAAACAGGATATACGCTCCAAAGTCGAGAAGGCTGCCGCGATATTGCGTCTGGACCAGTTGCTTGAACGACGCCCGGGTCAGCTATCGGGCGGACAGAAACAGCGCGTCGCAATCGGCCGCGCCATCGTGCGCGAACCGAAAGTATTTCTTTTCGATGAACCGCTTTCCAATCTGGACGCCGAGTTGCGCGTACAGATGCGCGCGGAATTGATCGACCTGCATCGTCGGCTTGACGCTACGATGATCTATGTCACCCACGATCAGGTCGAGGCCATGACCCTTGCCGACCGCATCGTCGTGATGAATGGCGGCGTGGTGCAACAATTCGGCAGACCGCTCGATCTCTATGACGATCCCGACAATCGTTTTGTTGCGGGTTTCATCGGCTCTCCCAAAATGAATTTCATCGATGCCAACGTCTCTCAAGTCGAGCCGGATCATATCGTGCTCACCCATGTCAGCGGCGACGATTTGACCGTAAAAGTTCCATTTCTCGGTTTCGACCCGGCCGTCAAACAGGTCACCTTGGGAATACGCCCGGAACATGTCCGTCCGGGAACTGGCGCAGCAAACGAACTCCCGCTCGATATCAGCTTTGCCGAAGAACTCGGTGACGTCACTTACATCCACGGAAAACTGCCCAATGGCACATCCGTCATCGCCCGCAGCGATGGTGCGCGCCATTCCGGGGCATCCAGTTGCAGCCT
>JAATGD010000097.1 GCA_015654965.1 Hyphomicrobiales bacterium | reverse complement strand
TCATCGACAGCACCACCAGCACAAGCGTTCCATAGGCTCCTTCGATGAGGAGATCATAATTTCTAAAAACGGGACCGAAATCCCATTGATAACTCATCGAGATATCCTCGGCTTCATGCGTCTTTTTCCAACGCGTGCGCGGGTTTTCACCCGCGCAACTCTCTTGTTATTTCCAAAGTTCGCGCTGTACCGGAACCGCTGTTGCCGGGTCGATCTTACGGAAGCGCAGGAAATCCTCGTAGATACTCTGCGTCTTGCCGGTATTGTAATAATAGGAGACCGCGACATTCAGGAAGTCACGCCAGCGGGCATCCGGCTCCTTGCGCACGGCAACGCCACCGGGGATGGATACGGCAGGCTTGAGAACAATGGTCTTGCCAAATCCGATGCGTGCGCGCGCAATATCCGCGGCCACTGCCGAGATGATCCCGCCATTGGTGCGACCGGACTGGAAGGCGGCAAAGATTTCGGCACTGTTCTGGAAGCGTGCAATATTGGCCTTCGGTGCAACCGTGCTCAGATATTCATCCGAATTGGTACCGAGCGCGACACCGACAGAATATTTCGGGTCATTGAGATCGGCCCAGTTGGTGACATCAATATCGTCCTTGGCAATCAATGCCATCGGATACCAGAGCATCGGCGTCTGCACGAAATCAACCGAAACCGCACGGGCAGGCGTCGCATCGAGCATGAAGAATGCATCGAACTGGTCGGCCTGCAAACCGGCAACGGCATTGCCCCAGGTCGTTTCAACGATTTCAAGACGCACATCCAACGCATCAGCGATTTCTTTTGCAACGGCAGGGCCAATGCCGCGCCATGTCGTGTCGCCAATGACAACCGCACCCGGCGCATCAGAATTGCTGGTGTCCTTGAAATACCATGGCTCAAGGAGAGCTGCGCCAATACGCAAAACCTTGTTCTTGGTAACCTTATCCCATGTACTGTCAGCGGAAGCGGTCTGCGCGACAGCGGGCGTAACAAAGCTTGCAGCGGCGCTTGCCGCAATGGCTGCGAATGGAGCAGCGCCTAAAAGTTTACGTCTGTTCATTGTCATTTCTTTCTTGGGAGAATGAAGGATTGGGGTGTTTTCAGACGACAGGGTTCACATGAACCTTGCAATAAACCTTGCGGATGTAACCGGTCGTCTTCCAGGCATTGGAAACGCTGCGGTTAACGAGAAAGGCTTCATGGGGTTTGAACAGGCGGCTTTCACCAATTGCATTGGTGATTTCCACGTCTCCTTCGATGAAATACATCAACTCGTAGTCACCGAATGCAGCAAGTTTGCGGGTATAGGCGGTCGCTTCCCAAAGGCCGACGTAAAAATGCCCGCCGTTGCTTGTGTATATGACCTTTCGACCGACATTTGGTCTTGGACTCGTCAAAATAAGATCGGCAGCGGGGCCATCGATGGCGTCGAGTTTCTCATGAAGTTGTGGAACCACGACCGCCAGTTCGTCCGCATTTGCAACCGGGGCAGTCTCACCACTGTGCAGCATGAAGAAAATACGCGTATTATCGCCCTGTTTCCAATGCGCGCGAAGCCCACGCGGAAATGCTGCTGTCTCGTTCTTGTTAAGCTTCGTCACGCGCCCTTTGGTGTCCGTGATGCTGATTTCCCCCTCAACGACGATCAAAAACAATTCGACCGGCAGGCTGGCAATCTCACCATCGAAAGCGCGCAGAACAGCCTCGCCTGCGAACATGCCGTGTTCATCGTTACGCGTATAATAAAAGCCACGCTTGAAGAAGGCATTCTTCGACAGATCTGCGTTGTCTTCGTCTACCCACGGCAGAAAAGCAGCGCTTCGCGTCTCAGAAGGGTTAAACTCGACAATGGGAAACATTTTCTGTCCTTGTTGATAATCAAGAATTAGGCATCAAGCCGGTGGATCGGCACTTCAGTGGGCTTTATTGAGGCCCGCGTTTTTCCCCAAGCTTTGAATAGAATAAGTCAGAAACTCTATCGTGAACCCTGCTCCAGTTGATGAGCGCAGAGATCAAAGGCCGATGAAATGCATGCCAGATTTTAGGCTGCAACGGACTGACGGGATGCACGGCATCCTCGGGCCGCGACAATGCGTGGGCTGCCAGATCGCGCCCCATGATCGTGCCGATCGCAATACCACGTCCACTGAAACCGTAGCCAGACCACAGACCGGGTGCGAGTGCGTGGAGCTTTGGGTATTCATCCACTGTCATATCGACCCAGCCGCCCCAGCTCTCTCCCCATTTCAGGCCTTTGAGCTGCGGATATGTCATTTCGATCCGGCGAATGGCAGAGCGCACATAAGCCTTCCCATCCATGGAAAAAGCTGGACCATCAATGCCGATCTGCAAGCGTCCATCCGGCCAGATGCGGATACCGGAGTAAAGCTTGCGCGTATCATTTAACGACTGACGACCCGGCAATACGGTCGCGAGCTGTGTTTCATTCAACGGTTCACTGACAATCTGGTAAGCGCGCACAGGAAAAACCTCGCGCCCTATCGCGGGGAAAAGCGCGTCACTCGTAAAAGCATTGGTCGCAAGCAAAACTGCGTCAGCCCTTATCTCACCGCCATTCGTCTTGGCGACCCAGCCGCTTTTGTCGCGCTGCAATCCAAGAACGGGAGTATCTTCGTGAATACGCGCACCAGCCCCGATTGCCGCGCGTGCCAGACCACGGGCATAGCCCAATGGATTGAGTGACCCACCGCGGCGATCATGAAGCGCTATACGATAGCGCGGACTACCCGTCACAGCCCGGCAGGCATCGCCTTCCAGCAACTCGACCGGATATCCGCGTCGTACAAGGTCCTCAACGGTTCTTGCCATACCGGCCTCTTTCGAGGGTACATGGGCTGCAATCAGATTGCCCGTGCGCACCACGTCACACGTCATGCCATGTTTTTCGACCAGACCGAAAACAAGGTCGGGCGCATGCGCGGCAGCATGATTAATGCGCTCCGCAACATCGGAAGGAAAATCTGCTTCTATCTGCGCTGGCATGAATTTGGCGGAAGCCGCAACCTGTCCCCATGCCCGACCCGAACCACCCCAACCGATATGCCGCGCCTCCAGTACACGCACATCAACACCGGTTTCAGCCAATGACAGAGCGGCCGAAAGACCGGTGAAGCCTGCACCAACGACAATCATATCTGCTTTTGCATCGGCCTCAAAAGGATGTGTTTCAGGTGCACTTCCAGCCCGCTGATCAAAGTAATGCGAAACAGGCTGCTGGCGGGGAGAAAGCAGGAAAGATGGCTTCATAATGCTCTGGCATTCACGCATGCACCCATACGGGTGGTCGTATTAGAAATCAAACATTTCAATGACACAGGTCAGGCCGAACTGCGCGGTAATAAATACCATATCATGCTGAATATAAAGAATATTATTCTAATTTTATGGCATGCGACGCAAGTCTGAAAATCCATGACTTGCTATGAAAGAGATGCCTCAGAATTTGCTGGAAATAACGATATGAAGCAAGGTATCCAGCGCAGGAAGACACTCTGCTATCCACTCAGATATCACATTTACGGACAGTCCCATGAACAGACACATGTCAAAAGATGAAGCCCTGCAACTTGTTCAGGCCATCTTGATCAAACACGGCGCCAATGAGCGGGTTGCCGACATCATTGCGGACTGTCTTGTGCGTGCCGAATGTGACGGCGTGCGCAGTCACGGTTTGGCCCGCCTTCCCGATCATATTGCTTCCATCCGGGCGGGATGGGCAAACCCCGCCGCCCTGCCCGACATTGCAAAAGTCCGAAGCGGTCTTTTACGCGTTGTCCGTCGTCGAATGATTTGAGACTTTTTGGGCTTTTGAAGATTGGAGTTTCCGGCTCGGTTTGCGGTATGATTTAAGCTGCTTTTGCCTGGTGGTTCAAGCGGCGTTTTCTGATGGTGTCTCGTTTGATCCTTTCGCG
>JAATGD010000222.1 GCA_015654965.1 Hyphomicrobiales bacterium | reverse complement strand
GATCGATCATCTGGTCAGGGAAACGCAGGGCGTTATCGTTTATCAGGAACAGGTGATGCAGATCGCGCAGGAGCTTTCGGGCTATTCGCTCGGTGAAGCTGATCTGTTGCGCCGCGCCATGGGTAAGAAAATCCGCGCCGAAATGGACCAGCAGCGCGTCCGTTTCGTTGATGGCGCGCTTGAAAACGGCCTTGATAAGGCGCAGGCCAATATGATTTTCGATCTCTTGGCCAAATTTGCCGATTACGGCTTCAACAAATCGCACGCGGCAGCCTACGCCATCGTCTCCTACCAGACGGCCTATATGAAGGCGCATTATCCGGTCGAATTTCTGGCCGCCTCCATGACCTACGATATGTCCAACACCGACAAGCTCAACGATTTCCGCCGCGAGGCCAATCGTCTGGGCATCGAGGTGGTGCCGCCTTCGGTCATGACCTCGTTCCGCCCTTTCGAGGTGGGGGATAAGAAGATTTTCTATTCGCTCGCAGCCATCAAGGGCGTGGGCGAGGCGGCGGTCGATCACATTGCCGATATTCGCGCCGAAAAACCCTTCGAGAGCCTTGAGGATTTTTGTGAGCGTGTCGATCCGCGCATCGTCAATCGCCGCGTGCTGGAAAGCCTGATCAATGCGGGCGCGATGGATTGCTTTGACCGCGAACGTCCGGCCATGAGCGCGGGCATGGACCGCCTCATCGGCTTTTCCCAGCGCACGCAGGAAAATGCCGCCAGCGGCCAGTCGGATATTTTTGGCCTCACGGGTGCGCCTAAGGAAACGCTGATCCTGCCGCAAGCAGCGCCATGGCTTCCATCCGAAATGCTGCATCGCGAATTTCAGGCGGTCGGCTTTTATCTCTCCGCTCATCCTCTGGATGAATATCGCAACGTTCTGGACCGCATGCGGGTACAAAGTTGGGCCGATTTTTCCGCAGCCGTCAAACGCGGTGCCAATGCCGGTCGCCTTGCCGGCACCGTGACTGCACGACAGGAGCGCAAGACGCGCACCGGCAACAAGATGGGCATCGTGCAACTGTCTGACGCCAGTGGCCAGTTCGAGGGGGTGCTGTTCTCCGAAGGTCTGGCGCAATATCGCGATTTACTGGAAAGCGGCAAGTCGGTGGTCATCACAGTTCAGGCCGAAGACCGCCCGGAAGGCATTGGCCTGCGTATCCAGACCGTGCAATCTCTGGAAGACGAAGCCTGCCGTATGCAGAAAGCATTACGACTGTATTTGCGTTCAGCCGAAGCCGTGCGTCACATCGCGCCGCATTTCAATACGCGCGGTGACGGGCAGGTAAGTCTGATCGTGATCAAGGAGAATGGTCAGCGCGAAGTGGAAATCGAATTGCCGCATCGCTATCGCGTCAGCCCGCAAATCGCCAGCGCCATGAAAGCCATTCCCGGCGTTGTCGATGTGGAACTGGTATAGATATAAATCAGTCTGGCTTTTTCACGTTTTGCGCAGCATCGGTGCTGAAAAACGCGATTATTGGTGCCATGTCAACGATTTTACAGCTTCAAACAAGGCGAAGCTGTGCCTTTTGATGGCAAAAATGTGTCTTTTTCGCCGTTTTGTTGGATAAGAGGGCCGGACCCTCTGTCCCGTCCGGCCCTGAAAACTCAATAACCGGCGGTAAAACGTGCACGAATGTGCTTGTTCTGCTCGGCCTCATCGAGAATGGCGACAGCCAGATCGGCACTGGAAATCGTGCTTTCGCCCTTATCGTTAAAGACCGGCTCATCCTTGCCAAGACGGTAGTTTCCGGTGCGTTCACCCGGTTGCAGAATGATCGCCGGCGACACAAAGGTCCAGTCGAGATCGCTGTCTTCGCGCAATAAATTGAGCGCCTGACGCGCACCCAGAGCGCCTTCCTTCCACTCGGCAGGAAATTCAGCGGAATCAACAAGTTGCTGGCCATTGATCGACAGGCTGCCAGCGCCGCCAACCACGATCACACGCTTGACGCCAGCCTTCTTCGCAGCTTCATTGATCGAGCGGCTGCCATTGATATGGTTCTCACGAATATTGCTGTCCGTCCAGCCTGGATTGAAGGCGGAAATGACGATATCATGTCCGGCAATCTGCTTTGCCAGCGCGTCGGTGTCAAAAACATCCGCCTTGATTGCATTCACCTTGTCGTTTTTCTCGACCTTTTCCGGGTGCCGCACCAGAGCTGTCACATTATGTCCACGTGACAATGCCTCTTTTAAAATTTCCGTCCCGACAAAACCCGTCGCGCCGATCAATGCGATTTTTGCCATGGTCCTTCCTTTCTCGTTTTATGAGGTATGTTTCATAATCAGGTTACTTATGATAACTATATAGCGCAGATCGGATAATCCGTGAAGAACGCACTTTTATATAGTCAGGTTACATGGACGTAACCGCAAGCAAGACAAGGGGTTAAGCGTCTTCTTGCTGGAATATTATGGCGCACAGCGCTTGTTGAGGTGGTGCGCCCAACCAGAGACGAGCGATCTGTCACATCTGCTTTGTGAACAATGCTATGCTGTCAAAATGCTGGAGAAGAACATGACCATATCCACGCGCCCGAACGCGGAAAACTGGCTGCTTTCGTCCACACCGGCTTTCGAGGAGGACAGCGCGGGTTCATGTCCGATCCGCGATGTTCTGGATCGGGTCGGTGACACATGGAGCATATTGGTCGTGTTCAATTTGCAAAGCGGTTCCAGACGTTTCAATGCCTTGCGGCGGGAAATTGAAGGCATTTCCCAGCGGATGCTCACCGTCACCCTGCGTTCGCTTGAGCGCGACGGTCTGGTTTCGCGCCATGTGCGGCCCCTGTCGCCGCCGGAGGTGGAATATGCCTTGACCACGCTTGGCCATTCGCTGGCCGGTCCCATCGATGCCTTGGGGCAATGGGCGGTGAAAAACCGTTCTGCCTTGCGCGAGGCGCGCGCGCATTTTGATCAGAACCGGGAATAGGCGGGGAACCAGTCTTTCAGTGTTGCGTTTTTAAAGCACAAGTTTGAAGTTCAGGTAAAGCGCAACAGGAGGAAGTCATGCCCGCCAGATCTCAGGCCCAGCAAAAGGCCGCCGGAGCCGCACTTGCCGCAAAACGCGGTGACATGAAGGTCAAGCAACTCGTTGGCGCATCCAGAGAGATGTATAAATCCATGTCCGAAAAGGAACTGGAAGAGTTTGCCCACACCAGACGCAAAGGCCTGCCGGAACATATTGAGAAGAAAAAGAGCACCTGATTTCCAGAGCGTAATCCTACCAGAGTGAAGCGAGGGTCGTTAAGATTATGTTAAAGTAAAAGATCAGAGCGCGTCTTGATCTGATTGAAGCAGATCGAGACGCGCTCTCATCAGGTGCTCATGATCTATTGGGATGTTATTGGGCGGGTTTGGTCTGTACGAATTCGATGGCAGTCAGCTTTCCACCCGTGACGCCGCAACGCACATTGATGCCGTCCCACTGATAGCCGGTCGCCTTGATGCGGGCTTCGCCGGGAACGGTGAGAACGGATGAAACGTCGCGTGAATCCTTTTTACTGAATTTCGAGGCATTGTTGTCTGTCGTCGCTGCGGCCAGATCATCTTTGGTGAAGCCGAGCTGATCGTATTTCTTGTCTTTTTTGACATAATCATAGGCGGCGGCAACGCAGTCGGCCACTTGCGGGGATGCATTCTGGTCCTTGACCAGCGTCTGGTAATTGCCGGTAAAATCTTTTGAACGCGGGGGAATATTATCCGCATGCGCCACGGCTGCAAAGCCGACTGCCAAGGCGGTGGAAATTATGAATTTAACCGAATTCATGCCCAAATCCTTCTGAAACACCGCCCACAATGGAGGCGGATATGAAATAAGAATACACTCTGAATTTAGAACATGGAATACGATTTTTTTATGAATATCGGATGGTTAGGGTTATTATTGGCAAATGCGGGTGAGGCAGGATTTGCCATGGCAACCCTGATCGAGATGCATGTTGGTTTTGTGCGCGGCGTCACCATCCGGGCCTATCACGGTCATGAACATCTTGCAGCTTGCGGCATGCACCGCGCGCCAGAAGGCCTTTTCCTTGTCCGCACCCTGCCAGCCGCTTGCAAGCTCGGTCTTGGCTCCATCGGAAAATGTAAATGCCATGATGTCGAGCGCATTGGCAAAAGCATGTTCGGAAACGCGGCCTGTTGATGCGCCATTGACGCGGCGGCACTGGTAATCCGATCCGGTCGTAATCGCGCTGATCTTGATGTCGGGGCCATAAATCTCCCGCGCCGCTTTTTTGACCTCGTTGCTCCATTGGGCAAGCGTGACTGCCATGGCGCAATTGGTCGTCACGGGATTTGCGAATTTCAACTTCTCGTCCTTGCCAATGGCGTTAAGCAAAACTGGTGAACGGGTACCGCATTGTTCACCATCTTCAATGGGCGGCAGCAATTTGCCTTCCACGTCACCGGAGATGAGCGCCGGGCAGGCGACCTGATAGATGCGTGCGTCCTTTGTGGGTTGTGAAGCCTCTTTTTCGACAGGTTGTTGATCGGTTTTATCATTCTCCTTCGCCGGTTGTTTTTCAGCGTCTTTTTCACGTGGTTCCGTTTTGGTTGGAGCCGGTATTTCTTCGATCTTGTCTCTGGTTTCTTGCGCAGGGGTTTCCTGCGCAGGCTTGGGTGGTTCCGGTTTTGGCTCGGGCACAGGAATGGCCATCGGAATTGGCAGGGGTGCGGTAGCGCTTGAAGCTGGCACCTGTGCCGGCTTTGCCGCCGTTGCGGGTTTCTTGCGCTTGGGTTGGAAGGCCCTGGTCTGTTTTTTGGCAATGGGCTGTTTCTTGCGTGTCTGCGCTTTCCTTGCATCGCGCTTGAGAATATTCTCGATAAAAGTCTGGGCCTGGGCGTTGGACGGGATCAAAACCGTCTCACCGAGCGGCAATGACAAGCAAAGTCCCAGAAAGATCAAAAACTGCGTTTTGCGGAAGGGCAGGAAAAGCCGGGCCATGCACACCTCATCTAAACCGTTCAGGGATATGAAGCCATAATGACCGGATTCGGCGGCATGTTCCTTCACGCTTGATGGCACAATGTTGCAAAAGGCAGCCCAAACCCTATAAAAAGCCCATATTGCAGGGCTTTTCCGGGTGTTCGATCTTGACAAGATGTCATGCGGGTGACAAAAGCCCGCCATCGCTAGTGCTTTGACGCGCCAGCGTTTCATTTGACGTGTCCCGTGGATGAGGATCGCACTTGCGCGCTTCATCCTGTCAGTCCTCGAAAACCGGGGGCAGAGGAGGGCGCGTTTCCTGTCTGTGCCATGAGGCGCGTAACGTTTAAAAGGAAATGCGATGAGCAAGCGCGAATCCGCAAAATACAAGATTGACCGCCGTCTGGGCGAAAACATCTGGGGCCGTCCAAAATCCCCGGTCAACCGTCGTGAATACGGCCCCGGACAGCACGGCCAGCGCCGCAAGGGCAAGCTGTCGGATTTCGGCGTACAGCTGCGCGCCAAGCAGAAGCTCAAGGGCTTTTATGGCGATATCTCGGAAAAGCAGTTCCGCAAGACCTATGACGAAGCCGCTCGCCGCAAGGGCGACACCGGCGAAAATCTGATCGGCCTGCTCGAATCGCGTCTGGACGCTATCGTCTACCGCGCCAAGTTCGTCCCGACGATTTTTGCCGCACGCCAGTTCATCAACCACGGCCACGTGAATGTGAACGGTCGCCGCGTCAACATCCAGTCCTACCGTCTGAAGGCCGGTGACGTCGTTGAAGTCCGCGAAAAGTCCAAGCAGCTCGTCATCGTTCTCGAAGCCGTTCAGCTCGCAGAACGCGATGTGCCGGATTACCTCGAAGTCGATCACAACAAGCTGGTTGCGACCTATTCCCGCGTGCCGACCCTCTCGGATGTGCCTTATGCCGTCCAGATGGAACCGAACCTCGTGGTCGAATTCTACTCGCGTTAATTGCTGCCTTCGGGCGAATTACCGCAAAAAAACGGCCGTCCATGGTTTCCCCATGGGCGGCTTTTCTGTATGAAAGCAGAAAACTTCATTCATTTCGGGAAGCATCATGAACGCTTTCGATCAGGACATTGCCCTAGAGAGCGGTGACGGTTGTCATCCGCTGTTTCGCGATGTGCCGACCACGGTGGAATTCAACAAGCTGCGCAAGCGGCTTTTGCGTCTGACGCGACAGGCGCTCGATGATTTTGCCATGGTGAACCCCGGTGAGCGCTGGATGGTGTGCCTGTCAGGAGGCAAGGATTCTTATGGCCTGCTGGCGCTCCTGCTGGACCTCAAATGGCGCGGCCTTTTGCCGGTCGAACTTATCGCGGTCAATCTCGATCAGGGCCAGCCGAATTTTCCCAAACATATATTGCCGGATTTTCTCAACCGCTACGGCATCGCGCATCGCATCGAATATCAGGATACCTATTCGATCGTCACCGAAAAACTGCCAGAAAATAGCACCTATTGCTCGCTCTGTTCGCGTCTGCGCCGTGGCAATCTCTATCGCATCGCGCGCGAGGAAGGCTGTTCGGCGGTGGTGCTGGGCCATCATCGTGAAGACATTCTCGAAACCTTTTTCATGAACCTGTTTCATGGCGGCAGGCTTGCGGCCATGCCGCCCAAACTCGTCAATGACGAGGGCGATCTGATGCTGTTTCGCCCGCTTGCCTATGCGGCGGAAGAGGATCTGGAGAAGTTTGCCGCTGCCATGCGCTTTCCGATCATCCCCTGTGATCTGTGCGGCAGTCAGGAAGGGCTGCAACGCAATGCGATGAAAGCGATGCTCACTGACATTGAAAAGCGTATGCCGGGGCGCAAGGATACGATGATCCGCGCCATGACGAATGTACGCCCGAGCCATCTGCTCGACCGCAAGCTGTTCGACTTTGCCGGGCTTGCGACCACAGCAGGCGAGGAGATGGTCGATGCGCTTTGATGAAAAAGACATCGGCTGGCTGGCCGATCTTCTGCGTGAAGCAGCCATCACGCAAATCATGCCGCGTTTTCGCAAGCTCGATGCGAGCGATATAAAACAAAAGACTTCTGCCGCGGATCTCGTGACAGAAGCCGATGTCAATGCGGAAATTTTCATGACGGCGCGGCTGAAAGAGCGCTATCCCGATGCGCTGATCGTGGGCGAGGAAGCCTGTTCGGATCATCCCGCACTTCTCGAAGGACTGGGCGATGCCGATCTGGCTTTCACCATTGATCCTGTTGACGGCACGTTCAATTTCGCTTCCGGCGTGCCGCTTTTTGGCGTCATGCTGGCCGTTGTGGTCAAGGGCGAGGTCGTCGCCGGTATCATTCACGATCCGGTCGGGGATGATTTTATCATGGCCGCTAAGGGGAGCGGCGCTTATATCCGCCGTCAGGGCGGTTCGGCAACACGGGTAGCGGTTGCGCAAGCTGCAGACATTACGCAGATGACGGGTGCCGTTTCATGGCAATATACGCAAGAGCCGTTGCGCTCACGCCTGGCGCGCAATCATACGAAATTTCTCTCTCAGATCGGCTATCGCTGTGCGGCGCATGAATATCGCATTCTGGCCAGTGGTGGCGCGCATTTCGCCGTCTATAATAAATTGATGCCGTGGGATCATCTGCCCGGAGCACTCATCCATCGCGAGGCGGGCGGCTATCTTGCGCGCTGGGATGGCAGTGATTACCACCCATCGCATATCGGTGGCGGTTTGCTGGCAGCACCCGATGCCGAGAGTTGGCAAGCCATTCGTGATGCCCTCTGGCAAGAGTAGATATAAGTAAGCCCGCCATCAGGCAGGCTTTTCTTAATCAGATCAGTGTTTCGACTTTCGGGTTCTGCACCTGAAACAGTTTTCCGCGTTCCGCAATCAACACACAGCCAAGCGCCAGAATACCGAGGACGCAGTAACCCATGGCAACCGGCGTGGTCGTGCCGTCAAACGATTGCCCGATGATCGCGCCCAGTGCCGCGCCAATCACCGTTTGCGCAAAGCCCAGTACGGAGGACGCCGTGCCTGCAACGGTTCCAAGCGGCTCCATGGCGAGCGCATTGAAATTGGAGGTCACAAGGCTGAACGAGAAAATGATGATCATATAAAGCGCCATTAGGAGCGGGAAAGGAAGCGGACCATCAAAAATCAGGGAAAGCACCAGCCATGACAGGCTGAAAGCGATGAAGACCAGCAGCATGGTTTGCGATATACGGCGCATGCCAAAACGTCCGACAAGGCGCGAATTGAGGAACGACGCCAGCGCCAGCGTCGTGGCGACAGCGGCAAAGGCCAGCGGAAACAACCGTCCCAATTCATAAATATCGACGAAAATCTGTTGTGCCGAATTGATATAGCCGAACAGCGCGCCGAGAATGAAGGATGTGCCGAGTGTATAGAAAAGCGCAATACGGTTCGACAAGACGATGGTGAAACCGCCAATGACGCTGCTGATTGTGAGCGGGCGGCGTTGGCTTTGAGGCAGGGTTTCAGGCAGGCGAACAAAAGCCCAGAATGCGATCATGAGCGCGGTGAGCGCCATGAAAATGAAAATCAGATGCCACTCGCCAAACAGCATGATCAACTGGCCTGTGGCGGGGGCGACCACGGGCAGGATCATGAAGATCATCATGACGAGCGACATGACTTCGGCCATCTGGCGGCCCGCGAATTTATCGCGAACGACAGAAACCGCGATCACGCGCGTTCCCGCCGCTCCCAGCCCTTGCAAGACGCGCAGGACGATGAGGGTCGTGAAATCATTGACGAAGGCCGAGGCAAGGGCGGCGAGAATATAGATCGCCAGCCCGACAAAGAGTGGCACTCGACGTCCGAAACGGTCGCTCAAAGGGCCATAAAAAAGCTGGGAGACGCCAAAACCCAGAAGATAGGCGGTGATGACGAACTGCACGTGATTTTCAGACGCGATACCAAGGCTTGTGCCGATCTGCGGCAGGCCGGGCAGCATGATATCGACCGCAAGGGCGTTGATGGCCATGATGGCGGCAATGAGGGCGATGAACTCACCCCGTCCGAGCATGGGTGCTTTCTGGACGGGTAATCCGTCCTTGTTATCGAGCGGCATGTTTATTCCTTGGCGTATAAGCGTCCCGCCTTGCATACAAGGCGATAGGGCAGGCAGGTCATATCAAACAAATGAATGCAGACCCCGAACTTGCGGTCTGTTGATTTCCACCAAGCGAAAGGCTCGCTTATCTGGAAATATTTTTGGCGATGCAATGGGTCAGGCAAATATAAAAGGCGCCGAGACGGCGCCTTTTAGAAAAAAGCTCAGGCCATAAGCCCTATTGAGGTCATAAACCTCAAGCGGCTTTGGTGGCAATACCCTTGTCGGCAAAAAGAGCCTGCAACTCTTTCGACTGGAACATTTCGCGGATGATATCGCAACCGCCGATGAATTCACCCTTCACATAAAGCTGCGGGATGGTCGGCCAGTTGGAATAATCCTTGATGCCCTGACGAATATCGTCGGAAGAAAGAACGTTCACGCCCTTATATTCCACGCCGATATAGTCGAGAATCTGCACGACCTGACCGGAAAAGCCGCATTGCGGGAAACCCGGGGTGCCTTTCATGAAAAGCACGATGTCGTTGGTCTTCACTTCATTGTCGATAAAATCGTTGATGCCGGTCATCATGGTTCCTTTCAAAGCATGAGCGCCAAATCATCGGGCTTTCGTGCGGATCATGCGTCTAATACGTTTGCCGGGATTTGTTCCGGCGCAAAGGGGAAACTCACCCCAATATAATCATTCTATTGTTGCTAACCACCCTTTGCAGGTAAAAAGCAAATCAAATAGCCGGGAAGCGCTACTTTGAAGCAGCCCTCAACCAGCTTTGTTATTCCGGCACACCCGTCTGCAAAGCGAGCGCATGCAGAACGCCGCCCATATTGCCCTTCAATGCGTCATAGACCATCTGATGCTGCTGCACGCGCGACTTGCCGCGAAAGCTTTCCGCGACGACCTCGGCTGCGTAATGGTCCCCGTCACCGGCAAGGTCGCGGATCGTCACCTTTGCGTCAGGAATCCCTTCGCGTATCAGTTTTTCGATCTCGTGTGCGTCCATAGCCATATAGAATCTCCTGCCGTATCCGGCTTTTTATCATTGCAACTGAAATGGTAGCGAAACGGGCAGGCGCGTCAACCGCCATTTGCCCGTCCACCCATCAGTTGCCGGGAGCGGCTTCGCCAGTCATGAAAGCGGGGAACCAGCCTTCATAACCCTTTTCCAGCTCTGCAACGCTGACATTGACGCTATCGCCGATCACCAGATGATCGCCGCCAACGCTGCCCAGAACGCGGAACGGAACGCCTGCGCCCTCTGCATTCAATGCAATGAGCTTGGCCATTTCCGCATTGGCAGCAATCACGTAACGGGCCTGATCTTCGCCGAAAAGAGTGGCATGCGGCAAACCGTCACCCGCATCGAGCGTTGCACCCTTGCCGGACTTGATCGCCATTTCGGCAACGGCAATCGCAAGGCCGCCATCGGACAGATCATGACAGGCGGTCACTTGTGCATTGCGGATCGCGGAGCGCACGAATTCGCCGTTGCGCTTTTCAAGCGCCAGATCGACGCTGGGGGCCGGGCCGTCGGCGCGCTCGAACAGATCGCGCAGATAGACCGACTGGCCCAGATGCGTGCCGTCGCCGCCCAGAAGCACCAGAACATCGCCATCCTGCATGCCGCCGATCTTTGCCATCTGCGTCCAGTCGGGGATCAGTCCGACACCAGCAATGGTCGGCGTGGGCAGGATACCTTGGCCGTTGGTTTCGTTGTAAAGCGAGACATTGCCCGAAACAATGGGAAAATCGAGAGCACGGCAGGCTTCGCCAATGCCTTCGATGGCCTTGACGAGCTGGCCCATGATTTCCGGCTTTTCCGGATTGCCGAAATTGAGATTGTCGGTGGAGGCGAGCGGCTCTGCTCCGGTTGCGGTGATGTTGCGCCAGCATTCGGCCACCGCCTGCTTGCCGCCCTCGAACGGATCGGCCTCGCAATAGCGCGGCGTCACATCCGACGAAAAAGCCAGCGCCTTGCTCTCATGGCCCTCGACGCGGATCACACCGGCGTCGCCACCCGGAATTTGCAGCGAATTGCCTTGAATGAGCGTGTCATATTGCTCATAGACCCAGCGGCGCGACGACAGATCGGGCGAGCCAAGGAGCTTTATCAGCGCTGCCGAATAATCCTCCACCTGCGGCACATTGGCGGCGGGGAGGGCTGCATGTTTGCCCGGCTCCATCCATGGACGGTCATATTCGGGCGCCTGATCGCCGAGATCCTTGATCGGCAGATTGGCGACTTCTTCGCCTTGGTGGATGACGCGGAAGCGCAGGTCGTCGGTGGTCTTGCCGACAATGGCGAAATCAAGCCCCCATTTGCGGAAGATCGCTTCGGCTTCCTTCTCTTTTTCGGGTTTCAGCACCATGAGCATGCGCTCCTGGCTTTCCGAAAGCATCATTTCATAGGCCGTCATGTTTTCTTCGCGCACCGGCACATGGTCGAGAATGAGTTCGACGCCAAGATCGCCCTTGGCGCCCATTTCGACCGCCGAGCAGGTGAGGCCCGCAGCCCCCATATCCTGAATGGCGATGACCGCGCCCGAAGCCATCAGTTCAAGACAGGCTTCGAGCAGGCATTTTTCGGTAAACGGATCGCCAACCTGAACGGTCGGGCGCTTTTCCTCGATCGATTCGTCAAATTCGGCCGATGCCATGGTCGCACCACCGACACCGTCGCGACCGGTCTTGGCCCCGAGATAGACGACCGGCAGTCCGACACCCTTGGCTTCCGAGAGGAAAATGCCGTCGGTCTTGGCAAGACCCGCCGCAAAGGCATTGACGAGGATATTGCCATTATAGCGCTTGTCGAAATTGACTTCGCCGCCAACGGTCGGCACGCCAAACGCATTGCCATAGCCGCCGACGCCTGCAACCACGCCGGATACGAGGTGGCGGGTTTTGGGGTGGCCCGGCTCGCCAAAACGCAGCGCATTCATGGCCGCCACGGGCCGTGCGCCCATGGTGAAGACATTGCGCAAGATGCCGCCGACACCGGTGCCTGCGCCCTGATAGGGTTCGATATAGGAGGGGTGATTGTGGCTTTCCATCTTGAAGACGACGCAATCGCCGTCGCCAATATCGACCACGCCCGCATTCTCGCCCGGTCCCTGAATGACGCGTGGACCGGTGGTCGGCAGGGTGCGCAGCCATTTTTTCGAGGATTTATAGGAGCAGTGCTCGTTCCACATGGCCGAGAAGATGCCGAGTTCCGTAAAACTCGGTTCACGTCCGATCAGTTCCAGAATGCGCTGATATTCGTCGGGCTTGAGGCCGTGCGCGGCGATCAGTTCTGGCGTGATGTCTCGGCTATTGGAAATCGTCATGGAAATGGGGAACCCCGTTGCAGGCTGTGGTGCCCATTGTCTTGTCCCGATTGAGAGCGAGCACTGAAGGTTTCAAGGCGCTTCTTTAACCCAAGTTTTTGACAAGTGCGACAGGAAAATGCAGCTTTTCCCGGTCAAATACTGCCCTCATAGCCCGCATGTTCATTTTCCAGCAATTGACGCAAAGCCAGAAAACCATTTTCGACGTGCCTGCGATCCATGGGCGTGGAAAAAGCGACGCGGACCCGATGATAGGTTCGCTCGCCGCGCCCGGCCTTGAACTCGTCCTCATCGTCGATCAGGATACCGTTTTCAAAGGCCGCAGCCTTGAAAGTTCCGGCCAGCCATGGTTCGGGCAGTTTCAGCCACAGGATGGGCACGTAGGGTGAGGAAATAAAATCATGGCTGGCAAAAATGTCTCGCGCCAGTTTCTCGCGCCATTCGATTTCCACAGCGCATCGATTGCGCAATTCCTGTGCCTGTCCCGATAAAACCAGTTGCGCGGTGGTTTCGGCAAGAAGGAAGGGTGTGCCGCCGGTCATCAATTTGTGGGTGACATGAACGCGTTGCGCGCAATGGGGAGGGCAGGCAACCCAGCCCGATCGCAGTCCTGCGTTGACCGCCTTGGCAAGGCTGCCGGTCAGAAATGTGCGTTCAGGGGCAATCTCTG
>JAATGD010000023.1 GCA_015654965.1 Hyphomicrobiales bacterium | reverse complement strand
CGACGGTGCGCTGGATGGTCGATCACTATGCTTCGACCTATCAGGGCGATGATTTTCTCTGGATCATGCCTGTAATCGCCGAAACCTATGACGGCGTGCTCAATGATATCAACGCTTTTCCGATCACGGAAGCCGATGTGCGTGCCGCGCTGGACGCGGTTGCGCCCGGCCCCGTGCAGGAAGGCAATTGCGGTGGCGGCACCGGCATGATCACCTATGGGTTCAAAGGCGGCACGGGCACGGCCTCGCGTGTCGTCGAATTTGGCGGGCGCAATTTCACCATAGGTGCGCTGGTGCAGGCCAATCACGGGCAGCGAGACTGGCTGAGCATTGCCGGCGTGCCGGTCGGACAGCATATGCGCGATGACACGCCACAGAGCCAGTTGCAGGAGCGCGGTTCGATCATCGTTGTGCTGGCGACCGATTTGCCGTTGATGCCGCATCAGCTCAAGCGTCTTGCCCGCCGTGCCGCCATCGGCATCGGTCGCAATGGAACACCGGGCGGCAATAATTCAGGAGATATTTTCATCGCATTTTCAACCGCCAACCAGCGTCCGATGTCGCATCGCTCGCAGCCGTTTTTGCAGGCGGAACTCGTCAATGACGAACCGCTCGACCCGGTCTATATGGCGGCGGTTGATAGCGTGGAAGAGGCGGTGGTGAATGCCATGCTCGCCGCAGAGGACATGGGCGGGACGGATCATGATCGTTTGCTGGTTCGAGCAATCGATCATGACAGGCTGCAAGAGGTTCTGTCTCGTTATGGACGCGTGGTGTTCTGATGATCCGGGTCTGGTTATTGCCGCTGTTAAAGCGCGACGCGATTAATAGGACTCACACGACGCGCTTTAACTATTTGTTTTTGCGCATGTCGTTGACGGAAAACCGGTTCCCACTTTTCCGCGACATGCTTTAGATGACGGCAAAGTCGTCCAGATAAAGCTTGTGCAGCAGGGCAGGGTCCCGGGCGAGCACTTCGCTGCTGCCGTCATAGACGATCTGCCCGCGGCGCAACACGTAAGCATGATTGGCGATGGACAGCGCCAGAGCCGCAAACTGTTCCACCAGAATAATAGCCATACCATTATCGGCGAGCGTTCTCACAGCCCGCATGAGACGACTGACGATGACAGGCGCCAGACCGGACGACATTTCATCGATCAGCATGACTTTCGGCCGGTTGACGATGGAACGTGCGATGACCACCATTTGCTGCTCGCCTCCCGAAAGCATACCGGCTTTGACATTGCGCCGCTGAAGAAGCTCGGGAAACAATGTATAAGCTTCGTCCAGATATGCGGCCGGGTGCAGGGAAACCTTGAGGTTTTCTTCCGTCGTCATGTCCGAAAAAACGGTGCGCCCCTGTTCGACATGGCTCACCCCGGCTTTTGCCCGCAGGCCCGGCCTCAATCTGGTGAGTTCGGTGCCATCGAGGCTGATTGATCCGGCCCGAGCGGGTATAATACCTGACAGACTTTCCAGAAGGGTCGTTTTTCCTGCACCATTGGAGCCGAGCAACACGCTGATTGCACCGCTTTGGACCTGCAGATCCATACCGTGAAGAACCGGAATGCCGGAGCGATCGACCTGCAGGGATTGAACTGAAAAACGGGTCATGCGGCAGCCTCTTCAAAATCTATACCCATATAGGCCTTCTGGACAGACGGCCGGTCCAGGACTTCGGCCGTTTCACCGCTGGCGATGACACGGCCGAAGTCGAGGACCGTGATCGACGAGCAGGCCTTGCGCACAAGATCCATGTCATGTTCGATCAGAAGCACTGAACTGCCGAATGTTGCGGGGATGGCGGCGATACGCTGGCCGAGCTTCAGCGCCTCGTCATAGGAAATACCGGCGGCTGGCTCATCGAGCAGGATGACGGGTGCGCGTGAGGCGACCACGCCTGCCACATCGATCAGGCGTCGTGTTCCCACATCGACGGATGCAATGAGCGTATCGGGACCGGGACAATCGAACCAGGCCAGCAGGCTTTCGAGTTCGCGCTCGCCGATGGGACCTGCGGCAAGCCGCATATATTCACCAATGCGTAGTTCCGGCGCAATGCGTGTGGTCTGCCATGTACGGCGAACGCCTGTTTGTGCGCGGGATGCGGCTGAAAGTGCTTCGAGCGCTTGTCCGTTCAGATGGACTGAACCGTCATAACGGGGCAGAAAGCCTGCTATGGCATCGACCAATGTGGATTTGCCAGCGCCGTTTGGTCCGATCAGACCGATGACGGCGCCTGCCGGAACGGCGAGATTGACCCCATCCAGTGCCGTCACCGCGCCATAGCGAACGGTCAGATCGCGCACCTCAAGGACCGTGCCGCTACCCTGCGGCCTGGCTTCCGGCAGGGAATATGCACTGGATGGTACGGATTGTTTCTCTTCGCGGGAGAACAGCTTGCGTCCGAGCCGTGCCCATGTTTCGGCAATTGTTTCTCCGGTCGATAGAGCCTGCACGGCTCCGAGTGCAAAGAATACATTGCCGACATCCTGCGGCAGGTTGATACGGCGCAGAAGCTCGGGAAACAGCACGATGAGAATGCCGCCGATGATTGCCCCCATCGTGAAATGCGCGCCCGTCATGGTGGCAACGGCAAACAGCGCCAGCGACTGCATCATTGAAAAGTTTTCAGAGACGAGTGTGCCGAGATAGCCCGCAAGAAGACCGCCGGAAATCCCGGAAATAAAGGCGCTGATGGCAAAAGCGCTGAGCTTGGCGCGAGGGACACTGATGCCGTTGGCCGCAGCGGCGCGTTCCGAATAACGCACCGCGAGCCATGAAGAGCCAAGCCGTGAATGGTTGATGAATTCCAGCAAGGCGGCGATGATCGCGTAAAACAGCAGCACCAGAAGAAAATAGCCCTGATCGGAGGCAAAGGCGTCCGGACGGACCACTTGTGTAAAACTTGTCTGCCCCGGAAATGTGATCGTCGCCAGAACCGTGTCGAAGGCGGCAGCAAAGCCAAGTGTGACGATGGCAAGATTGATGCCGCGCAAGCGTAGGGCGGGCAGGCCGATTGCAATGCCGACCGGCACCGCGCAAAGGCCGCCGATCAGTACCCAGACGATCAGCCCGCCGGGCGCTTCAATCAGGTTGAGATATCCGGTTGCCCAGGCGCCTACGCCGGCAAAAGACATCTGGCAGAGCGAAATCATGCCCGTGCGACCGGTCACCAGACCAAGGCTTTGCAATGCGATGCCGACGATGAAGACAGCGGTAATCAGGAATAGCCAGTATTTGGGCAGCAGGATCAGAGCGAGTGCGCCAAGCACCGCAAGCGAGAGAGCGATAATGGCGGCGCGAAAACTAGCGTGCTTCATCCCAGCGGGCTCCTCGTTGTGACCACATAAGGACGGCCAGAATGACCAGAAACGGAACGGTGCTGCGATATTGACTGATAACGCCCATTGCGCTGACCATTCCTTCCAGCATGCCGATCATCACACCTCCGATGAGTGCGATGCGAAAGCTCGAAAATGCACCGATCAGGGCGGCGGCGAGTGCCGGCACCACCAGAAGGCTGAGGGAGGAAAAGTCGGGGGACCGCAATGGCGCGATTACCATCAGGGCGAAGGATGTAACTGCACCGGTCACTGCCCATACGCCAATTGCCAGAAGACGGACGCGGATGCCGATGAGTTCGGCGGCCATGGGGCGTTGCGACAGTGCGCGCAGCTGCAGACCCGTACGTGTGCGGGCAAGGAACTGTTCTGTTGCAATGGTGAAGGCGGCGGCGAGCAGGAGCGTCGTGACGGCAGCCCATGTCACTTCCACGCCCGCGAGCCGGAAGGCCGAGCCGGGCACCACGGACGGAAAATAATGTGGATGCTGGCCACCCGTGAAACGCAGACCCAGCGCTATGATGCCCACAAGCAGCGCTGCCGTGACCGCCGCTTTGGTGGAGGCATTGGCGCTGGCAAACCATATGGTCATGACCAGGCCGATCAACACGCTCGCCAGAACGCCAACCAGCATGCCAAGGGTCACGGCCAGGGCTAGCGGCAGGCCTGTTTCAAATAATGTGACCATGGCGAAGGTTCCTATGGCGCCAATTGTGGCGCCTGTAAAATTCACCACGGCGACCAGCCGATAGGTGAAGATGGCGCATACGCCAAGGATCGCATAAGCACCACCCGCCGATAATCCGGCGACTGCGGCTGTAAGAAGAGAACTCATAGCTGGAACTCCGAAGCAGTGGGGCAACACCCGTTCAATGAATGTGGGCATATTGCGCTGAAATCAGTCAGTCGGGGGCAGAGAGAACCAGTCATTGGTTTTCACGGTCCATTTGCCTGCTTCCAGCTGCATCACCTTGGTGGCTTGCATGGGCGCATGCGCTTTGGCGTCACCGAAGACATAAGGACTGCCCGCCATTGCGTTATCATATGCCTTGCCTTGCCTGAGCGCCGTCGTCACGCTGTCGCGCGTGACCTCGCCGTCAATACCGGCAATGGTATCGATCAGTATTTTTGCGGCGAGAAATCCGCCTTGCGAGAAAGCGGTCTTTGGGAGTCCCGCCGCATCCATGGTCCTGATCCAGTCGGCATTGGCGTCGCTGGCCTCGGTATAAGGCTCCCATTCGGTGCCGATATAGATCGGTTGGCTGCTATCGGCGAGCACCTTCGCAACGCCTTCCGTATAGCCGGGAGCAAGAAACAGCCAGTTGATGCCGGAAATCTTCTGCGCATCGGCGGTCTTCACCCATTGCACGACACCCGGCTCGACCTGATTGGTCAGGACGGTGTCGCAACCCGCATCACGCGCCTTGATGAGATAGGGGGTGAGATCGCCTTGCGCGGGCAAGGTCATGTCGCTGAGAACGATCTTGTTGCCGCTGATGGTTTCCCAGCGCGAGACGGCAGCGGCATAGGCTTCCTGCGTGCCGCCAATGACGATGAAAAAGGCGCATAGTTTCTGAGCACCCAGATTTTTGGCCGCATAGTCAAGCAGGGCTGTGGTCAATGTATAAGGACCGACATTGACGGGGGCGATACTGGGGGCATTGAAACATAGCGGATCGACACCGACACCCTGTATCGCCAGAGCGTCATTGCGATTGTAAGTGGCGGCGTTGACAGCGCAATCAAGCAGGCTCGCACTGCCGGACAGTGCGACGACAGATTTATTGTCGATCAGATCGCGCGCAGATTGCGCGGCGACTTGTGGGTCCCCCTTGTCATCGGCAATGGTGTATTCGATTTTACAGCCATTGATCCCCCCCGTTTTATTCAACTGATCGAAAACCGCAGCCGCCGCTTTGGGTGAGTCGGAAAAATCGACGATGCCTGTTACCGTGGAAACCGCGCCGATCTGGATTGGACCGCCTTCGCAGGATGGGGCAGCCGGGGCCTGCCCGGTCAAGGCCCATGCGCCAGACAGCATTACCGCGCCGGCGAGGAGAAGATTTCGGATCGAGTGCATGGCGTTCCCTTTTCTTTGCCCGTCATGGAACGGGATAGGTTTCTTTGCGAGCTAGAGCATTTGAGCCAAAACTGCGAAGCGGTTTTGGCAAAGGATAATGCGTAAAAACAAAAACTTAGAGCGGTTCCGACGATTGCGTTAAAACCGGAACCGCTCTAGCGCCGATAGACGACGCGTCCTTCAAAATAGGTGGCCAGAACCCTGGTGTCGGCGATCTGGTCGGCGGGAACGTCGAAAACATTCTGGTCGAGAATGATCAGGTCTGCGGATTTGCCGGGCTCTATCGATCCGGTCTGCTCGTCGATGCCCATAGCTATCGCGGAATTGAGTGTGAATATCCTGATCGCCGTTTCGAGATCGATGGCCTGTTCCGGCCATAATGAAATGCCGGGAAATGCACCGGATGGATTCTGGCGCGTTACCATTCCTTCAATGCCGGTCCATGGATCCGGTACGGGGATAACCGGCCAGTCGGAACCACCGGCAAGAAGCGCACCGGATTTGTGCAGATCGGCAATAGGCCAGAACCGTGTTGCCCGTTCTTCGCCCATCGCTTCCTTGTGGCCTTCGAGGAAGGTGGTCGGATACCAGATCATCGGACAGAGATCGGCGACGACGGAAAGCTTTGCAAAGCGTTCTATATCCTGCGGTCGGATATAGCTGGCATGGGCGATATGATGCAGCACCTTTGCCGGGCCTCTGAAATAGCGCACGGCTTCCACGGCATCCAGCATTTCGCTGACGGCGTAATCTCCGGTGCAATGAATTTTCAGACCCATGCCGAGCGTTTCCGACTTGTCTATGTATCTGACCAGATCGGGATAGCTTACGAGCGTTTCGCCCCGGTGGCCGCGGGGGTAGCTGTCATCATCGATATAGGCGTCGTAAAATGCGCTCGTACGCGCGCCGGGCACGCCATCGAGAAAAATCTTGGTGAAATTCGGTCGCACATGATGCGTGCGATAGCGTTCCCGAGCGGCGAGAAATTCATCACCGGAAAGACCGAACATGAACGAAGGTTCGATCCAGGGAAGGGATGTGACAGCCCACGCCGTCAGCTTGTTCTTTTTGTCGAGACTTGTCAGCGCCTGCAGAACGGGCTGTACCGATGCCGCATCCTGAAAGGCGGTGATGCCATAGGAATTGGCCAGTTCGACTTCGCGGGCAATGGCCGCCTCGCCCATCGCTTCGGTGAAATGACTGGCGGCAACACGCTCGACAAT
>JAATGD010000155.1 GCA_015654965.1 Hyphomicrobiales bacterium | reverse complement strand
TGAGCCGGGAATTGCCATTGCTGCGATGGAACGTATTACGCCCGCCGATATCGAAGCCTTTCGCCGTCAGCTTCAGCAAGAGGAAAGCTTCATGAACGCGCGCGGACCCACCGCGCGCCGCGCCGAAATCAAGGCATCCGGCGATTTCCACCTGATGCTTGCATCGATGGCAGGCAATGTCATTCTTGCGCGTTTCATGGACGAGCTTGTGGCGCGGTCTTCGCTCGTCATCGCCCTATATGGACGCACCGGCGTCTCAAGCTGCGGTCATTGCGAGCACAATGCTATTCTTGACGCACTTGAAAAACATGACGGCAAGGCTGCTAGCGCGCTCATGATCCACCACATCGACCATATCGAGGCCGATCTCGACCTTCAGGACAAAGAAGGTTATAGCCTGAAAGACGCGCTGGCGCTCAGCTGAACGCGCATACCCGCCTGCATGTGTTTATCAGTGCATTGTATGGCGTCTCATCAGCATTCCAAGGAAAAACATTCCGCCTATAAAGCCGGTAATGATACCCACCGGGATATCGTTGGGTGCCATCAGCGTTCGGGCAATGACATCGGCAAGCACGAGGAAGATCGCTCCCGATATCGCGCTTGCCGGGAGGACAAGGCGATTATCGCCGCCAATCAGCAGTCGCGCCATATGCGGCATCATCAAGCCGACAAACCCGATCATGCCGGAAAAGGCCACCAGAACGCCCGTTATAAAGGCGCTGGTGATCAGAATCATAAAACGCAGGCGCGTCACACGAATGCCGAGCGTTGTCGCACTTTCATCTCCCATTGCGAGAACGTTGAGCGCCCTTGCATTGGCGATGAAGAGCAAAGCGGCAATCAGAAATGCACCGAACGGCACGAGAAGATTGTCCCATCGCGCAAGACCAAAGCCGCCCAGCATCCAGAAGACGACGCTTGCAACCGCTCGTGGGTCGGCAAAGAGGATGACCAGATTGGCAACAGCGGAAATGATAAACGAGATTGCCACTCCGGCCAGTACAAGCTGCGTCCTGTCCGCACCTCCGCGTGTCAATGCCGCGACAGCAACGATCAACAGCGTTGCAAGAAGAGCGCCCATAAAAGCGAAAAGAGGGACTGTGAGTGGCCCCAGCACATTGCCAAGCAGCAGGATTGCCACATTGGCACCAAGAGCAGCGCCTGCCGAGACACCCAGAAGGTGAGGATCAGCAAGCGGATTGCGGGTTATCCCCTGCATGGCCGCTCCCGCCATTCCAAGACCCGCACCGACAATTGCCGCGAGAACCGCGCGTGGAAAGCGCAGGTTCAGCACGATGTTTTCCCGTCCCATCGACCAGAAAGGCTCGATCATATCTGGCGCAAGCCTGTGTAATGCGACAGACCATACCGTTGTTATGGGAATGGGTGCCGAACCAAGGCTGACCGACAAAGTCAGGGCCAAAACAATCAACCCGAAACCTGTAACAAGCAGCAAGGTCAGCCTGGAGCGTAAAGAGCGCCTTCTACGACGCCCTTTGTGGATAACATTATCTGTCACGCAAAAACTCCGCCAGCCGCTCAGTTGCCGATACATTGCGCGGTCCGGGCGTCAAATCATCATATCCCAGAACGAGAAAGCGCTCGTTGCGGATTGCATCGACATTGGCAAAAGCGGGCATGCTCTTGAGGAATGCGATTTTCTGTTCAGCTGTGACTTCGCCATAATCGACAATGACGATTACCGAAGGATTGCGCTCCACCATGGTTTCCCAGTCGATCCTGATCCAGCTCGACGCAATGTCCGAAAAAATATTGCGACCGCCAGCCGTCTCGATGATCGCCTGCGGCATGGAATAACCGCCAGCGCTGGTTGCGATACGTTCGCCCGAATCATAGATAAAAACACTGGGACGCGGCTTGCCGCGAACGTCTGCTTCTACCGCCGCAATACGTTTGCGATAGCTGGTAACAAGCGCTGCGGCACGCTCTGGAACGCCGAAAATCGCAGCCAGATTGTCCAGATCACGATAGAGATAGTCAAAGGTCGGCGGAGCATTCTGTCCGAGCCGCACGCAGGATTCGGTCAATTCATAGACCGGGATGCCATAGCTTGCGAGCGTATCGGGCGTGACCTCACCGCCAACCCGCATGCCATAACTCCATCCGGCAAAATAGAAATCGACCTCTTTTTCAAGAAAAAGCTCCAATGAGGGATAACTGCGCTGTAACTCGGGCAAGTCGGCAACCGCTGGAAACTCCTTGGCGGACAAAGCTTTCAGCCGATCACCTTGCCCGATAAACCCGGCCATATGATCTTGCAGACCAAGCGCCAACATGATCTCCGTCAGGTTTGAGCCGTAAGAAACCGCACGTGTCGGAGCTTTTTCAAGAGTGATCTCCCTGCCGCAACTTTCGATCCGTATCGGAAAAGCCTTGGCGTCCGGTGCAAATATCGCTGAAAGCAAAAGAAAGAAAACACTCAACCGCTTCATGACAAGCACTCCTGCGGAAGACGGAAGGCAAGGCGCATCTCATCATCGTGACGGGTGATAATTGCGTCGACATCAAAGGCACGACGAATGATCGACGGGGTTAAAACATCGGCAGGCGGTCCCTTGGCAATGAGACGACCTTTATGCATGACCACAATCTGGTCGGCGAGTGCTGCGGCAAGTGTTAAGTCATGCAGTGTCGTGACGATGGTGACATCAAGTCCACGCAGGACGTGCAGGATTTCCAACTGATGGCGGATGTCGAGATGATTTGTCGGCTCATCCAGCACCAGAAGCCCCGGCTCCTGCACCAGAGCGCGGGCAATAAGGGTCCGTTGTCTTTCGCCACCGGAAATGATGGAGAACGGTTCGTCGGCCAAGGCCAGCAAATCCAGCCGTTTCAGCATGGCCTCAATGACTGCCTCATCGTCAGATAAGACACCGAAAAGGCCCCTTATCCGGGGCGTCCGCCCCATGGCAACGACTTCGCGAACCGTAAACGGAAATTCAGTCTGTGTCTCCTGAAGCACGGTTGCAACCTTGCGAGCCACATCGCGTGGCTGCATGGTCCAGATATCGGTGCCATCAAGCAAAACCTTACCGCCAAGCGGGCGATGCAGCCTGTAAATACAGCGCAGCAAACTGGTTTTACCGGCACCATTGGCACCGACAATCACCGTCACCGATCGCGGTGCAACATCGAAGCTGATGTCCTCGACAATATGCCGGTTGGCCGATGGTCCCCATGAAACATTCTTTAAATGCAGCCCGAACGATTTCATCGGCATATCCTAGAACTTAAACCGGGCCGACAATGTCGCCGAGCGTGGTGGCGCCAGATACCACTGCGTGCTGCCGCCCGATGTCGCATAGACCTCATCGAACAGGTTATAAACATTGAGTTCAAACGTTGCCCTGTCCGTGGGGCGCCATTGCAGACCCGCATCAACCGTCACATAGCGCGGGCGGGTGGCCGTATTGGCATCGTTGACATAGGTCTTGCCGACATAATGAAGGCCGCCATAGGCCATCCAGTCTTCAAGAAAACTCCAGCTTGCAAATAGATTTGCTGCTTGTTCGGGCACATTTGGCGGCGTGTTGCCGGAGAAGTCGCCGCCTGCCTGAAGATAATCGTCGAATTGTGCTTTCAGGATCGTACCATTGGCTTCCACGCGCCAGCCATGGTCAAGATCGATGCCGAGTGCCGCCTCAATACCTTGCGAGGATTGCTGTCCGACTTGACGCACGATGGTACGGTCGTCGGGATCGCGTGCCAGCACATCCTTCTTGGTGATATGATAGGCGGAAAGCGTGGCGTCCGCCCGTCCGTCAAGAAAGCTGAATTTGACGCCTGCCTCATATTGCTCTCCGTGCGGCAAGGAATAGTCACGCTGCGCTTCCGACAGCGACAACATGCTGCTGATCGGCTCAGAGGCTTGAGAATATTGCGCGTAAAAAGCAAGATCGGGCAATGGTGTGTAGACCGCACCAATACGCCAGTTGAAGCTGTCAAGACTGCGTGAAAAGCTGCTTCCCGTCTGGGGATTGGTACGTGTCAGGCGGGGATCGTCATAACGAAAGCCTGTGACAATGGACCATTGTTCATTCAGCTTGAGATTATTGTCGGCAAAAAGCGAATATTGCCATGTCGTACTGTCGAGCGTAGTCCGAAACGGATCGGTTCCGATAAAAAATCCCGGATCGAAATTGATCGGCGCAACCACAGATTCTCCACCTGTGTAGGGAGAATTGTTGCTGTTTTGAAAGCGGATTCTGTTCACGTCGAAGCCGATGACGGTCTCGTTTTCCATGCCACCAAGGTGATGCTTGAATTTCACAT
>JAATGD010000204.1 GCA_015654965.1 Hyphomicrobiales bacterium | reverse complement strand
TGAGGTCGCCGCCCTGATTGACGCCGAGTGTCACGGACTGATCCAGAACATCGCCAACCTTGGCCAGATCACGCACGCGCACGGTCAGGCTGTTGGAAACGGTATAGCTTGTAATCTGAGGTTCTTTCAGGCCATTCTTGTCGTCGGGGTAGACATAACGCGGCTGGATATTGATGCCGCTGGTCTGGAGATCACGTTCCTCGACACCGGCCTTTTTCATGGCATCCAGCACCTTGGCCATGGCTTCATTATTGGCGGACATAGCTTCGCGAGCGGTTTTTGCTTCGCGCAGGACGCTGAGATTGAGGATAGCCATATCTGGAGAGGTGGTCATCTTGCCTTCACCAGTGACGCTGATCCGCCCGGGCTGCTTCGTCATTTGGTTCTCCTGAGCCAGTGCAGGCAGGGTCAGTGCACCTGTAAGCATGATTGCTGAAAAAGAAGCTGCGAGAAAGGAAGTAGCACGATTGTTCATGAAATCTCCTGTGGGGGATGGGTAGGCTTAATCATAGCGTCCGCTTTTGCTGAACCGCTGTCTTTTAGACTGTTTGTTTAATTTTCCCAATCCGATGCATGGCCACGATATAAGACTAAAATGGCCGCTTTATTGCAAGCAGATCGCTTCAGGTTTCGTCTATCAGAGGTCTGATGGCATGCATGACAATCGAATATGTGCGCATTAGGGCAGCATGTAGATTTGACAGCTTGTATCCTGCCATTCTTTAGGGTAGGGCAGTAATGCGTGGGGCCTGTAGCTCAATTGGTTAGAGCCGGCGGCTCATAACCGCTTGGTTGGGGGTTCGAGTCCCTCCGGGCCCACCATTTTCTCATTTTGTGTAATTAAATAAATTAGTTATGACTAGCCAAAAGCGAGTTAGCCAAAAGGTTAGCCATTGCGCTTTAAACGAACAATTCTGTTCATTCCATCGGTAGCGAGTCGGGCCTGTTCAGCTTCACGAGAATATAGTCGCTGCTGCGTAATGCTGATCTTTTCATCAAATCAGTATGCCGCGGAAGAGGGCCTTTTTACCTGATGACTGTTGTTAGACGGCGTCTTTCACGCGTTGCCAGGCATTAAGCAGGTGCTGGCCCAGTATGTTTGCAAGAGCCTTGCCATTGCGCGCTTCCAGCGCCACGATCATTTCTTCATGTTCAGCCATGGCCGCCGCCCATTTCTGCGGGCCTTCGTGACCAATGAAACGTATGCGCTTGAGGCGTGACTGTAACAGGCCCTGCATATTGCTGAGTGCCTGATTATGCGCAATCTGGCAGATTTCAGTGTGGATGGCCTGATTGAGTTTGTAATAGCGCAGGCGATCACCTGATGTGTAGCATGCCTGCATCTCGTCATGCAGTCGCCGGACCTTGGCGATTTCCTCGTCCGTCGCTGTCTCGCATGCAAGGTTGCCTGCAAGCTCCTCAAGGCTTTTGAGTACGATGAGCATATCGTGCACATCCTTGGCGCTGAATTTCTTGACGATGGCGCCACGGCTGGGGATGAGTTCGATCAGTCCCTCGCTGGCGAGATATTTGATCGCTTCGCGCAAGGGCGTGCGCGATACGCCGAGTTGCACGCCAAGATGGCTTTCATGCATGCGCGAACCAGGTTCCAGCTCGCCTTCAATGATCATGTCTCGCAGCCGGTTGACGAGCGTGTCGTGCAGAGCCGTTCGCTCGATCGGTCCAGAATTCGAGACAGGCGATTCAGACACAATTTCACTCATTTTGAAAACCCGATCTTGATGCAGCGCGTTTCGCTGACTGTTTCGTTTAAGGGTTACACCAGTTCCTATGGGGTTCCAAATATAAAAATTCTGCATACAAAATGCAAAAGACTTGTCCTGCGAAGTTTCATCGCCTAAATTCGCTGTCACCGAGGTAGGAGAATAGACCCGTGAATATGACCGATTACAAAGACAGCCGCCCCGTTATTGCTCTTGCGATGGGCGATCCAGCCGGCATCAGCCCTGAATTGACCGCGCAGCTTCTGGCGCTGGATGACATCCGGGAAAAAGCTTTCATCATTACCATTGGCGATCGCCGCATTCTGGATAAGGGCGCGCGTGAAGCGGGCGTGACGCTGGATCTCGTATCGACGAGCCTCGATGGTTTGGCGGGTCTAGACCGTTCAAAGCATGCTTTTGTTGATCTGGCGCATCTTGCCCCGGAAGAAGTGACGCGCGGTGAGGCGACATTGGCTGGCGGTACCTTTGCAACCCGCAATTTCCGCACGGCACTGGAGCTGGCCCATGCCGGTAAAGCCGATGCGGTCTGCTTTACGCCTTTCAACAAAAAGGCCATGCGTTATGCCTATCCAGGCTATGACGATGAAATCCGCTTTGTCTCGGATGTGTTGTCGTTCACGGGCAAGATTCGTGAATTTAACGTTTTGGAGAAAATCTGGAACGCCCGTGTCAGCTCGCATATTCCGCTCAAGGAAGTGTCGGACAATCTTTCCGTCGAGCGCCTGTTGGCTGAGCTGGAGCTGACGCTTTCCTGCCTTAAGGCATCTGGCATCGATAAACCCCGTGTTGCGGTGGCAGGTCTTAATCCGCATGCAGGCGATGGCGGCAGTTTCGGTATGGAAGAAATCGAGATTATCGAGCCTGCTGTCGCCGAAGCCAAGGCACGTGGCTATGACGTCGATGGGCCATTTCCGGCGGATACCGTGTTCCTGCGCGCCATGAAGGAAGGCTATCATGCTGTCCTGACCATGTATCACGATCAGGGCCAGATCGCCATGAAGCTGATCGGCTTTGACAAGGGTGTGACGATGATGGGCGGACTGCCTTTCCCGCTTTGCACCCCGGCGCATGGCACGGCCTATGATATTGCCGGCAAGGGAATTGCCGATATTGGCGCGACCCGTGAAGCGATCCTTCTGGCAGCCCGCATGGCTACTCGCCAACGTGAGGCTGCTAAGGTCGCCTGATTGTCACCATGCCTGCTGCGCGATATTGCATAGCAGGCATTTTCATGGATGCGTGGCTTGACGTATGAGCCTCGGTCCGCTTGAAAAGCGGGGAGGAGGGGCAGCGTCTGAGTGTTGCGACTTACTGCATGGTCTGCGCGCTATGCCGGTGTCGCAGTTGGAGGAGAATAATGACGAGTTCCGTTCGTAAATGGACGCGTGACAACTGGCCGATTGCGGCTGCGATGATCCAATATCCCAACATTCTTCCCGATGGTCGCTCCGTTCAGGACCAGAGTTTTGAGGAATGGACGCAAACGGTCGGAGAAGTCGCCGATGCCGGTTTTACCGAAATCGATCCGACGGATAGCTGGCTACGTCTGGCCGATCTTTCGCCCGCACGCCGACAGACGTTTTATGAAATCGTTAAATCCTTCGGAATGACGATTCCGGCTATTTCCACGGCGCGACGCAGCGTTATCGATGCAGAGCACGGTGATGAATATCTGGCCTATGGTCATCGTGTCATCGATGTTGCCGCAGAGGCTGGTGCTTCCAGCGTGTCTTTCGGCTTTTTCGAGCCGCTGACCGAAAGGCAGAAAGCCGTCCTCTGGTTCTGGACCGAGCAAGGGGCAAAAAATCCCGATGATCCGGATGTATGGAACAAAGCCGTTGCACGCATTGTCGAGCTGGGCCGTCATGCGGGCGAAGTGGGCATTGAGCTGTCCCTCGAAATGTATGAAGACACTTATCTTGGAACAGCAGAGAGCGCCGTCCGTTTTGTGCAGGATGTGGGCCTCGATAATGTCGGCATCAATGCCGATCTCGGCAATCTGGTGCGCCTGCATCGCCCTGTCGAGCACTGGGCGCAGATGATGGCAAAAGTCGCACCTTATGCCAAATATTGGCATGTGAAAAATTACCTGCGAATTGAGGATGAACAATCAGGGCTGATTGCAACCCATCCGGTGCCGCTTGAATCGGGCGTGATCAATTATCGAACCGCAATCAAGCTCGCTTTGGAGCATGGTTTCAACAGCCCGTTCCTGTGTGAACATTATGGTGGTGATGGTCTATCGGTCAGTGCCGCCAACCGTGATTATCTCCGACGCATCCTGCCGCGTAACTGAGGGCCAGTTTCATGACAACGATCTTCAACGCTCCCGAGCAATTTGCAGCCGAAGCACTGGACGGGTTTTGCCAACTCTATCCTAACCATGTGCGCCTTGTCAGCAATGGCGTCGTGCGCGCAACGACAGTGCCCAAAGGCAAGGTTTCCGTGGTGATCGGTGGCGGTTCCGGACATTATCCGGCTTTTGCCGGTTATGTCGGGCGCGGCATGGCGGATGCCGCCGTTGCCGGTGATGTTTTCGCCTCGCCTTCGACCGCAGCCGTTGCGCGTGTCTGTCGTCAGGCTCATGCCGGTGGCGGTATTCTTCTGGGCTTTGGCAATTATGCCGGTGATGTTCTCAATTTTGGCGTTGCCACAGAACGGCTCGTTGCGGCTGGTATCGATGTCCGCATTATCGCGGTCACCGATGATGTGGCGAGCGCTCCGGCTGACGAGCATGCCAAGCGGCGCGGTATTGCCGGTGATCTTGCGGTTTTCAAGATCGCAGGCGCTGCTGCCGAAGCCGGGCTTTCGCTCGATGAGGTAGAGCGGGTTGCGCGTCTTGCTAATGACCGCACGGTTTCCTTTGGCGTGGCTTTTGCCGGTTGCACACTTCCCGGTGCGAAAGAGCCGCTTTTCACGGTTCCCAAAGGCCAGATGGCGCTTGGACTTGGCATTCATGGCGAGCCGGGTATCAGCGAGCAGGATATTGTCAGTGCGACGGCATTGGCAGACTTGCTGACAGAAAAACTGCTGGCTGAGAAGCCGCAAGGATGCGGTCGCGTTGCAGCCGTGCTCAATGGTCTTGGATCGACCAAATATGAAGAGCTTTTCGTTCTCTGGCTTGCAATTCAGAAAAAACTGAAAGCAAGCGGTCTGGAAATTGTTCAGCCTGAAGCGGGCGAATTCGTCACAAGCCTCGACATGCAGGGATGTTCGCTGACCCTGACATGGCTGAATGAGGAGTTGGAGCAATATTGGGCCGCTCCCTGTGACGCACCGGCATTTCGCAGGGGACAGTTGAACGCAGCCCAATTGCGCAGCGACACCATCGTCAATGATGAAGAAGTGTTGAATATTCCTTCGGCCTCGGAAACCTCCCGCAAATCGGCGGCCTGTATCCGTGATCTCTTTGCTGAAATTGCCGCCATGCTCACCGAGAAGGAAAGCGAGCTTGGCCAGATTGACGCGATTGCGGGCGATGGTGATCATGGGCAGGGCATGCAGCGTGGTGCGAATGCTGCCGCCAAAGCCATGGCCGCTGCCGTTGCGGCAGGCGCAGGTGCACAGACGACCTTGGCCTTTGGCGGGGATGCGTGGGCTGACCGGGCTGGCGGCACGTCTGGCGCGATCTGGGGCTTGCTGCTGCGCGCATGGAGCAATGCGTTCAATGATCAGGATACACCCAAGGATGCAGAGGTTGCAGCTGGCGCAAAGCAGGCGCTGGACGCGGTGACGCGTCTTGGTCGCGCGCGTCCGGGCGACAAGACACTGGTCGATGCGCTTATTCCTTTCGTGGAAACCCTGGGGGCTGAGGTGAGCGCGGGAAAATCGCTTGTTGACGCATGGCAATCTGCGGCGATTGCATCGCAGGAAGCGGCTATGGCGACCGCTTCGCTGACGCCTCGTCTGGGGCGTGCACGTCCACTGGCTGCAAAGAGTATCGGGCATCCCGATGCCGGAGCAATCTCGCTCTCCATGGTCGCTGCATTGGTGGCGGATTTCCTGAGCAAAAGGGCTTGATGAGATGATTGCTGCTGTCAGCCGTAAAGGCTGACAGCGGTCAACCAGAGGCCGGATGCCAGCGTAATCCCGTCCATCATGAGACGGAAGCCATGCTCCGACATGCTGATGACATAGCGTTTGGCCAGAAAAGTGCCAGCCATCAGCGATGAGCCGATAATCAGGCCGCTGATCAGAAGATCGGTGTTCAAGGCACCGATTTCATAAAATGTCGTCACCTTTGACAATTGAACGAAAATGGAAGCGGCAGCTTCCGTTGACAGAAAGGCGCCTTTCGTCAGTCCAAAGGCAAGAAAGGCGGGGATGCTCAACGGCCCGGTCGAGAGGAACATTCCCGTGAGGAAGCCGACACATGCGCCAGCAAACGCCATGCCCAAAATCCCGATCCTGATTGCGCGCTTCTGGAGCCAATGGCGTATTGGCACCAGACTTATGATGAAAAGGCCCAGCAGCGTTCCGCTGATATTGGCAGGCAAGTGAACAAGGCTGAGAGCGCCGAGTGATGCCGCGGGTATCCCTGGCAGGGCATAAGCAAGCACGGCCCGCCAGTTGACGTCGCGATGCCACGACATCACGCGGGCGGAATTGGCCATCAGTCCGGCAACCGCCATGACCGGAATGGCACCACTAGGGCCGAACATCGGCACAAGGACCGGCAGAAGGATCAGGCTTGCACCCGTTCCGATAATCCCGCTCAGGCAACCCGCGATTAAACCGATAGCGCAGATGACGAGATAGGAAAGCAAGCTCTGATCCTTTGGGTG
>JAATGD010000158.1 GCA_015654965.1 Hyphomicrobiales bacterium | reverse complement strand
TCCGCCGCCACCTGCCAGCCGGAAAGATAGATCGCCTTCAGTCCGGCGCGAACCATCTGCATGGCCTGGTTGCCCGAGAGCGCGCCCAGCGCATTGACGAAATCCTCCTCGTGGATGAGCTTCCACAGCCGGTTCGCGCCCATTTCAGCGAGCGAATATTTGATCTCCACCGAGCCGCGCAGCCTTTTGACATCCTCAGCCGTATGGGCGCGTTCAAGACCATCGAAGCGGCCCTTGGGGGCTGAAGGGATAAGGCTGTAAAAATCTGTCATGTCGGTGTCTCCTCCGGTTGGAAAAATGGTTTGTTCATTTTCAGAGCATCAATATTGACTGCGCTGTCTGTGACTAAATTTACAGAACTCAAAAGAAAGGGCTAGAAAAAGCCGGAAAATATGCAAATAATAAGGGTAATGCTGTCGTAATCTTTACTGATGCACGATGTAAATTTGTAAATTTTGTAAAAGTCCTATGTCATGGCAACTTTGTCATGAATTGTAAAAACACTGTACCGGATCGGGGAGGATCGGATGAGTGATCGAAAGATTTTCGCGGGGCCGCGCATTCGGCGTATTCGCAACGAGCGCGGGCTGACGCAGACGGCGATGGCGGAAGCGCTCGATATTTCGCCGTCCTATCTCAACCTCATCGAGCGCAACCAGCGACCCTTGACGGTGCAGTTGTTGTTGCGGCTCGCAAGCACCTACAAGCTCGATCTCGACGCGCTTCAATCCGAAAGCGGGACGATGATTGCGGGCTTGCGCGAAGTTTTTGCCGACCCGCTGCTGTCAGGTGAATTGCCGGGCGATCAGGAACTGGTGGAGGTGGGCGAGGCGGCCCCCAATGCCGCCACGGGCATCGTCAAACTCTACCGCGCCTATTGCGAGCAGCAGCAGCGGTTGTCGGACCTGTCGCAATTGTTGAGCCATGAGGGCCGCGAGGCGCAATTATCCGCCACGCGTCTGCCGCTCGATGAAGTGCGCGATGTGATGGCGCGCAGACCCAATCATTATCCGGGCATCGAGGCGGAAGCCGAAAGTTTTCATGCGCTTTTAAAATCCGATGGCGATCTGTCGGGCGCCTTGAAAGACTGGCTCAGGCAGGAGCGGGGCATTGTGGTGCGCACATTGCCGGTTGCGACCATGCCCAACTGGCGCAGGCGCTATGACCGGCATTCGCAGCGGCTTTTCATTTCCGAGCGCCTGTCGCCGTTCGAGCAATTGCAGGAAATCGCCATGGAAGCGGCGCTCATCCGCATGCAGGTGGTGATCGGGGCGCAAACGGAAGCGCTAAAGCTCTCGTCGAGCGAGGCAAAACGCATCGCGCGTTTCGAGCTGGCGCGTTATGCGGCACAAGCCTTGATGATGCCTTACCGCGCCTTTCGCGATGCGGCGGTGCGCGTGCGTTACGATGTCGATGTGCTCAGTGCGCGCTTTGGCGTGTCGTTCCAGCAGGCGGCAAACCGGCTCACCACGCTGCAACGACCAGGGGAAGCGGCCTTGCCGTTTTTCCTCATTGAGATCGACCATGCGGGCAACCGCCTGCGCATTGTGGGCGCGGAAGGCTTTCCCATCCGCTTTGGCGGGCAATGCCCGAAACTTCCCGTCTATGCGGCTTTCGCGCAAGCGGGTCAGGTGCTGGCGGAAGCGGTGACGCTGCCTGACGGTCCGGCTTACCTCACGATTGTCCGCACGCTGGAAGGCCCGCAATCGGCGTTTCACGAGCGCCCGAGGCGCACCGCGATCCTGCTTGGTTGCGCGCACGATCGGGCCAAAGAGACGGTCTATGACAGGGGGCTTGCCACGCCGACCGATATTGGTCCCGCCTGTCGCCTATGTGAGCGGCAGGGCTGTATCACCCGTGCCGAGCCACCCTTGACCCGCCCCTTGGGGCTTGATGAGATGGTGGCTGGATTGTCGGCTTTTGATTTCCAATAGATACCAATAAAAAATCCCGGCTACGCATGCAGCCGGGATTTTTGTGCAAAAAAGCCGTTTCTTACTTACGCTTGGCAACCGGCACGTAATCACGTTCTGCGGCACCCGTATAAAGCTGGCGCGGACGACCGATCTTCTGCTGCGGGTCTTCGATCATTTCTTTCCACTGCGCGACCCAGCCCACGGTACGGGCAAGGGCGAAAAGCACGGTGAACATTTCGGTCGGGAAGCCGAGCGCCTTGAGCGTGATGCCGGAATAGAAATCGATATTCGGATAAAGCTTCTTTTCGATGAAATATTCGTCCGTGAGCGCGATCTTTTCCAGCTCCATCGCAACATCGAGAAGCGGATCGTCCTTGATGCCGAGTTCGGCCAGCACTTCATGCGTCGTCTTCTGCATGATCTTGGCGCGCGGGTCGTAATTCTTGTAGACGCGATGGCCAAAGCCCATCAGGCGGAACGGATCGTTCTTGTCCTTGGCGCGTGCGATATATTCCGGGATACGGTCGACCGAGCCGATTTCCGCAAGCATGTTGAGGGCGGCCTCGTTGGCGCCGCCATGCGCCGGACCCCAGAGGCAGGCGACACCGGCTGCGATACAGGCGAAGGGATTGGCGCCCGAAGAGCCGGCCAGACGCACGGTCGAGGTCGAAGCGTTCTGCTCATGATCGGCATGCAGGATGAAGATACGGTCCATGGCGCGGGCCAGTACCGGATTGACCTTGTAGTCCTCGCACGGCACGGCAAAGCACATATGCAGGAAGTTCGCCGCGAAATCGAGGTCGTTCTTCGGATAGATGAAGGGCTGGCCGATATGATATTTATAGGCCATGGCAGCAAGGGTCGGCAGTTTGGCGATCAGGCGGATGGAAGCCACCATGCGCTGATGCGGGTCGGTGATGTCGGTCGAGTCGTGATAGAAAGCCGACATGGCGCCCACACAGCCGACAATGACGGCCATCGGATGCGCATCGCGACGGAAGCCGGTGAAGAATTTCGTCATCTGCT
>JAATGD010000268.1 GCA_015654965.1 Hyphomicrobiales bacterium | reverse complement strand
TCAGGAGACAATTCTGTTCAACCGTTCCATCCTGTCACGGGATATGGACGTGGAGATGGATGAAGAGGCGCATGTGCTGATCGCGGAAACCACGGTTTTCGGTCGCAAGGCTATGGGAGAGACGGTGAGTGAGGCGCGGTTCCATGATCGCTGGCGCATAAACTGTGGCGGACGGCTGGTCCATGCGGAAGCATTGCGACTGGGGCCGGATATGGCGGCGCAATTACAGGCTTCGCCCGTTGCCAATGGTGCTTTTGCGGTCGCAACCGTGCTGTTGGTGTCGCAGGTGGCAGAGCGGCATCTGGATGCTGCGCGTGCGATCATCGGGTCGGAAGGTGGCGCCAGCGTCTGGCAGGTGGGCGGTGTCACAAAGCTCGTCATGCGGCTTTTTGCCGAGGACAGTTACAGCTTGCGCAAGCGACTGGTGCCCTTGCTGGCGCTGCTCAATGGACAGGCAGGATTGCCTAAAGTCTGGTCAATATGAATATGCGGCAGGCATGTCGCCCATGAATAAAAATGAAGATGGAAAACGGTCTGGAATGAAGTCATGAATTTGACGCCGAGAGAAAAAGACAAGCTTCTGATCGCCATGGCGGCGATGGTGGCGCGCCGCAGACTTGAGCGGGGCGTGAAGCTCAATCACCCGGAGGCAATCGCGCTGATTAGCGATTTCGTCGTCGAGGGCGCGCGGGATGGACGTACCGTTGCCGATCTGATGGAGGCGGGGGCGCATGTGATTGCCCGCGAACAGGTCATGGAGGGCGTGGCCGAAATGATCCATGACGTGCAGGTCGAGGCGACGTTTCCCGATGGTACCAAGCTTGTCACCGTGCACGAACCGATCCGGTGAATTGAAATTGACGAGGGAAGAAACATGAAAAAATCAACTGTTCTGGCCACATTGGCACTTGTGCTGATGACAAGCCCGGCCTTTGCCCATCTCAATCCGGCGGAACACGGCTCTTTCGCCGCCGGTTTCACGCATCCGCTCTCCGGTACCGATCATATCCTTGCAATGGTTGCGGTCGGACTCTGGGCGACAATGCTCGGCGGACGCGCATTGTATATCGTGCCTGCGGCCTTTGTCGGCGTTATGTTGCTGGGCTTTGTAGCATCTCTGATCGGGCTTCCGCTGCCTTTCGTTGAGCCGGTCATTCTGGCATCCGTCGTGGTGATCGGATTTTTGGTCGTACTCGCCTTGCCCGTTTCGCCAGCCGTGGGGGCTGTGATTGTCGGCTTTTTCGCTTTCTTTCATGGTCATGCCCATGGCGGTGAAATCGGTGGTGCGGCATTTCTCAGTTATGGTGCGGGCTTTGCGCTGGCCACGATCATTCTGCATGTGGTGGGGATCGGTATCGGGCTTGGCGTGGGGCGTCTGCTTTCGGGTCGCAGTGGCGCGCTTGCCCTGCGCGTTGCGGGCGGTGTGACGGCACTCGGCGGCCTCTATCTGATTGCGGGGTAAGGCATCATGATCCCCGGTGAAATCATCACGCACGAAGGCGACATCGAACTCAATGAAGGCCAGCCGGTGGTGACGCTCAAGGTCGCCAATACGGGTGATCGGCCCATTCAGGTCGGCAGCCACTATCATTTTTATGAAGTCAATGCGGCGCTGGCCTTTGATCGCGAGCAGGCGCGTGGGCATAGGCTCGATATTGCCGCAGGCACTGCGGTGCGTTTCGAGCCAGGGCAGGAGCGGGATGTTTCGCTTGTTCCCCTTCGCGGCAAGCGCGAAGTCTATGGTTTTCGCCAGTTGGTGATGGGTAAACTCTGAACGGGATAGCAAAGCAATGCCAGCGAAAATAAGCCGTAGCACCTATGCGCAGATGTTCGGCCCTACAACCGGCGACAAGGTGCGCCTTGCCGATACCGAACTCTTTATCGAAGTCGAAAAAGACCTCACCACCTATGGCGAGGAAGTGAAATTCGGCGGCGGCAAGGTCATTCGTGACGGCATGGGCCAGAGCCAGCTTTCGCGTGCTGAAGGCGCTGTGGATACGGTCATCACCAATGCGCTGATCCTTGATCATAGCGGCGTCTACAAGGCGGATGTGGGCTTGCTGGATGGACGCATTGCCGGGATCGGCAAGGCTGGTAATCCCGACACGCAGCCCAATGTCACGATCATCATCGGGCCGGGGACTGAAATTATCGCCGGGGAAGGTCGTATTTTGACTGCTGGCGGCATCGACTCGCACATTCATTTCATCTCGCCGCAACAGGTGGAGGAAGCGCTCAATTCCGGCGTTACCTGCATGGTTGGCGGCGGCACCGGGCCTGCACACGGAACGCTTGCCACCACCTGCACGCCGGGGCCATGGAACATCGCGCGTCTCATCCAGTCGTTTGACGGTATGGCGATGAATTTCGGTGTGTTCGGCAAGGGCAATGCCTCGCTTCCCGGCGCATTGGAGGAAATGGTGCTGGCGGGTGCCTGCGGGCTCAAGCTGCATGAGGACTGGGGCACCACGCCTGCGGCCATCGACAATTGTCTTTCGGTCGCCGACCGTTTCGACGTTCAGGTGGCGATCCACACCGATACATTGAATGAATCGGGCTTTGTGGAGGATACGCTTGCAGCCTTCAAGGGCCGCACCATCCATTCCTTCCACACCGAAGGTGCTGGCGGCGGACACGCGCCGGACATTATCCGCGTATGCCAGTATCCGAACGTCCTGCCTGCCTCGACCAATCCGACGCGGCCCTATACGGTCAATACGGTGGCCGAGCATCTCGACATGCTGATGGTCTGCCATCACCTGTCGCCCTCGATCCCCGAGGATATTGCTTTCGCCGAAAGCCGTATCCGCAAGGAGACGATTGCGGCGGAAGATATTTTGCACGACATGGGCGCGTTTTCGATCATTTCGTCCGACAGTCAGGCCATGGGGCGGGTCGGTGAGATGATCATCCGCTGCTGGCAGACGGCGGACAAGATGAAGCGCCAGCGCGGCAGTCTTGCGGATGATAGACCGGGTCATGATAATTACCGGGCACGGCGCTATATTGCGAAATACACCATCAATCCGGCCATCGCCCACGGTATGGCGCATGAGATCGGCTCGGTGGAAGTCGGAAAGCGTGCCGATCTTGTGCTGTGGAATCCGGCCTTCTTTGGCGTGAAGCCGGATTTTGTCTTGCTTGGCGGATGGATTGCCACCGCGCCGATGGGCGACCCCAACGCATCTATCCCGACGCCGCAGCCGATGCATTATCGCCCGATGTTCGGCGCATTCGGCAAAGCGCGCACCAATTCCTCCGTCACCTTTGTCTCTGAGGCGGCATTGAATGATGGTTTGCGTGGCAGGCTCGGCGTGGACAAGCAGATGGTGGCAGTGGCCAATACGCGTGGCGGCATCGGCAAGCATTCGATGGTGCTCAACAATGCCATGCCGCAGATGGAGGTCGATCCTGAAACCTATGAAGTGCGCGCCAATGGCGAACTTCTGACCTGCGAGCCGGTGGATAGCGTGCCGATGGCGCAGCGCTATTTCCTGTTCTGATTTTTCAAGAGGCATGGAATGCTTAAAGTTATATCCCTGATCCGCGCGTCTGAAACGGGGGATGTGGTTACAACTGGTTATGTGGTTCTGGAACGCGACGAGCGGCATCTACGCCGCAAGGCGATCACGCTTGAGGGGGGCGAGAAAATCCTCGTCGATTTTGTCGAAGCTGTCGTGCTGGAGCATGGCGACCGGCTGGAACTTGAGGACGGGCGCATGGTCGAAATCCGCGCAGCGCAGGAAGAGCTTTATGAAATCCGTGGCCGTGACCGGCTGCATATTGCACAACTCGCCTGGCATATCGGCAACCGGCATCTGGCCGCACAGATCGAGGACGAGAGAATTTTCATCCTGCGCGATCATGTGATCAAGACGATGCTCGAAGGGCTGGGCGCAAACGTGCATGATGTCACGGCCATCTTCACGCCGCTGCGTGGAGCCTATTCGGGCGGGCATGACGCGCATGGTCACGATCACGATCACCACCACCATCATCATCATGACCATCACCACCACGATCACGACTGACCCGAATACGGCGCTGTTGCGGCTGATGGCATGGTTGTCGCCGGTGTTTCCTGTCGGCTCGTTCAGTTACAGTCATGGGCTTGAACGTGCCGTGCATGACGGGCTTGTCGGCAATGCAACACAACTCGAAAACTGGTTGGAATGGCTCCTGACGCATGGCTCTATCTGGAACGACGCAGTTTTATGTGCGCAAAGCTGGCGCTGTGCCACGCGTGGCGATGATCTTGACGAGATTGCGATGCTCGCTGAAGCACTTGCGGGTTCATGTGAGCGGCATATGGAAACCATGCTCACGGGCAGTGCTTTTGTGAGTGCTGCCAAAAGCTGGGGCGGCACCATCTTTGAACGCCTGCCCGAGCCGTGCGCTTATCCGGTCGCGATCGGTGCCGTGGCGGGCGCGCATGGTGTCGCGCTTTCCTTGACATTGACTGCTTTTTTGCAGGCTTTTTGCATCAATCTTCTGCAAGCTTCCATCCGCCTGTCGGTGACGGGGCAAAATGGTGTGACAGCAATCATGGCGGCTCTTGAGCCGGTGATTGCACAAACGGCCATAAGGGCTGAAAAAACAGGGCCTGACGATCTTGGTTCAGCGACTTTTCTGTCCGATATCATGGCTATGAAACATGAAACCCAGCATTCAAGGCTTTTTCGCTCATGACCCAGAAAAACGGACCCTTACGCATCGGCATTGGCGGACCTGTCGGCTCGGGAAAAACCACGCTCACCGAAAAACTGTGCAAGGCGCTGCGTGACAAATATTCAATCGCAGTCATCACCAACGATATCTATACGCAGGAAGATGCGCTTATTCTGGCCCGGCATCAGGCTCTTTCCGAAGACCGCATCATGGGGGTGGAAACCGGCGGTTGTCCGCATACCGCCATTCGCGAGGATGCATCAATCAATCTTCAGGCCATTGCCGAGATGAATGCGCGTTTTCCCGATCTCGATATCGTTTTCATTGAATCGGGTGGTGATAATCTCGCGGCAACCTTCTCGCCAGATCTTGCGGACTTGACTCTATATGTGATTTCCGTCTGTCAGGGCGAAGAAATTCCCCGCAAGGGTGGTCCGGGTATTACGCGCTCGGATTTTCTGGTCATCAACAAGAGCGACCTTGCGCCTTATGTGCATGTCGATCTTGAGGTTATGGCAGAGGATGCTGAACGCATGCGCAACAAGCGTGCTTTTAGTTTTACCGACCTTCATCGCGGCAAAGGCGTGCAGGAAGTAGTTGATTTCATCGTGGAAAATGGAGGACTTTGAACTTTATATGTCAGATAAATGTTCCTCTCCGTCACACTGATGGCTCAGGTAATAGCGAATTCTGCTTACGATGGGTTCAAGCCCAAAAAGAAGGCCACATATGCGAGGCCATTCATCTCTCGGATGGTTTCTCTTATCCGGTTCCTTATAGTTGAATTACAGGATACCCTCATTCCTGACCAACGCCCCATTGCCTTCGATGTGTTGGGGGGCGCAAACGGATAGGCTATATCGCTCATCGTTGTGCATTCATGGCAGACTTTTGTTGATCGCCTGTGGCTTCCGGCTTCTGATTGTCCTTGTGGACGACGCGAGCGCTGAACGCATTTCCGATCCCGATCAACACGGGTTCATCGACGCCCAGCTCTTCCACCGCCTTGCTTAATTGCCCCACCACGCCCTGCCAGCACCGCTCGGTGGAGCGGCTTGCCGATATCATGATGACGGCAGGTGTCGAGGCCGGCATGCCGTTTTCCAGCAGGGACGCCTGAATGCTGGCGGATGTGCGTCCGCCCATATAGAAAATGCTTGTCCCGGAAGGGTTTGCCAAGGATTTGAAGGGTTTGCCAAGGATTTCCAGTCGAGGTCTTCCGGCAGTTTGCCATGACTGGAATGTCCGGTCACAAAACAGACTGATCGGGCGTGGTCCCGGTGCGTCAGCGAAAGACCGAGGCGTGCGGCCATGGCGCTGGCTGCGGTAATGCCGGGAACGACCTCAACCGGGATGTTTTCATGCTCCAAAGCCGCGATTTCTTCACCGGCTCGCCCGAAAATCATGGGGTCGCCGGATTTCAGCCGCACCACTCTTTTCCCAGCCTTGGCAAGGCGGATCATCATGGCGTTGATATCTTCATGTTTGCAACTTGTGCGGCCGCCACGCTTGCCAACAAGCATGCGCTTTGCTTCCCGTCGCGCCAGTTCCAGCACGTCTGTAGAAACGAGATCGTCAAACAAGATGACATCCGCCGCCTGCAAGGCGCGCACGGCTTTGAGCGTCAGAAGCTCGGCATCGCCGGGTCCGGCACCGACAAGCGTGACTTGGCCTTGCTTCGATGCGGGGGAAACAGTCAGGCTTTCGATATCATCAAGCAGCTTGTCCTGAATGGTGAGGGATAGTTTTTCGGTGAAGGCGCGATCGACGAACCGCTCCCAGAAGGAACGTCTGAGATAGCTCGAAGCAAGCCGCCTGTTGACGCGATCGCGGATATTCTGTGCAAGCGTCCCCCAGTCCTTCAATTCCCGCGGCAATAATGTTTCGATGCGGCGGCGAATGGCTTGCGCCAGTATGGGGGCAGCGCCATCCGTCGAGATAGAAACCACGACCGGGGAACGATTGACGATGGAGCCGAACTGGAACTGGCAGAAATCCGGCCTGTCGATGACATTGACCGGCACGCCCGCCGCCCGTGCGGACACGAAAAATCTTTTGGCTTCTTCCTCCGTTTCGCAATCCGCCAGCGCCAGCGCCGCATCCTCGAATATACCGTCATGCCATTGGCATGGATGAAAGCGAAAAGCGGGATTGGCCGCGATCAGCGCTGCGAATGTTTCCGACAGCCGATTTTTCTCGCAATAGACATGCACTTGCGCGCCACAGGCGAGGAGAAGCTCGGCCTTCCATGCAGCCCCTTCCGATCCGCCCGCCAGCACGACGCGTTTATCCTGAAGGTTCCAGAAGACTGGCAGCTTGGCGAGCGGTTCCATGCGGGGTGGGTTACTCCGCTGCGGCTTTAAGGCATCCATTGATGATTCCTCCGATTTCAGCGCGGCAGGAGCCGCAATTGGTGCCGGCATTCAGCGCCTTTCCGATGGCCTCGACATTATGATGTCCATCGCGTATCGCGGCGGTGATTTGGTTGATGCCGACATTGAAGCAGGAACACACTGTTGCGCCCGGATCGGCGCGTCCGGCACCGGGGCGTCCTGCCACAAGCGCGAATCGCGTGGACAGATCGTCATGGCAGACCGCAAGCTGCGATATTGCCCAGTTACGCGCCACACCCACCGGCTTCTTGGCGATGAAAAGTGCGGCCAGAAGCAAGGATCCGTCAAAAAAGGCAAGACGCATATCGCCTGCCTGACTGTCACTATAGCCGAGCGGCTCGATATGGTTGTCGAGGTCGAAAAACTTCCGCGCCCAGTCGATCCAGTCCTGCGGAGGGTGATCGAAAGCCAGCTCCGTGCGATATCCGCCGTCAGCTTTGGCCACAGCCCAATATGGGCAATCGGGGGCTTGCGGCCGGTTGCGGGAGATCGCAAAGCCATAGGCGCTGGCCGCAAACCGGACCGCTTTCACCGCTCCGTTCTTTGAGGCTGGTTGCCCGGAATGTGGATCGGTGACAGGGGCGACAAGCGTGTCTATGCGCGCGCATGATGCGAATTGATCGTTCCAGTGCATGGGCACAAAAACCGAACCGCGCGCCTGTCGTTCACTGATCAATGCCCGCATCAGAACCTTTCCATGTGCGCTTTGCAATTCCACGAGATCGGCACTTTCAATGCCAAGGGATTGCGCATCACGCGGGTGGATTTCGATGAAGGGTTCGGCGATATGCGCCGTCAGGCGCGCAGCCTTTCCGGTCCGCGTCATCGTATGCCATTGGTCGCGAATACGGCCCGTATTCAGCCTTAGCGGATAATCGGGTGCGCTGCGGCCTGTTTGCGGAAGGCGTGTCGGGATGAAGCGCGCCTTGCCATCAGCATGGTAAAAACCGCCATCGGCAAAAAAGCGGATGTCCCCATCCTTTGCTCCTTTCGCCTTTGGCCATTGAAACGACTGCATCGCATCATATGCGGCTGGTTCGATTTCAGAATGCAGGCCAATGTCGAACGCACGGGAGCCGTCGTTTTCAAACCCGGAAAGCGCGGCATGTTCCTTGAAAATTTCTGCTGCCTGCCGATATGCGAAAGCCTTAGAGAACCCCATACGCTTGCCGATTTGCGCCAGTTGCCACCAATCTGCCTTCGCCTCTCCCGGTGCGTCGAGAAAGACCCGCTGGCGGGAAATGCGCCGTTCGGAATTGGTTACGGTCCCGTCCTTCTCGCCCCATCCCAGTGACGGCAAGAGCACATCCGCATGGCGGGTCGTGTCGGTCCGGGCCATGATGTCGGAGACGACCACGAAAGGGCATGCCTTGATTGCCACCTCTACAGTGGATGCGTCGGGCAGCGAAACGACGGGATTGGTCGCCATGATCCAGAGCGCCTTTACGCGCCCATCGGCAACCGCGCGAAACAGATCGACCGCTTTCAGACCCGGTTTTTGAGCGATAGTCGGGGATTGCCAGAAGCGCTGCACGCAATCGCGATCTTCCGAGTTTTCGATTGTCATATGGGCGGCCAGCATATTGGCAAGCCCGCCCACTTCACGTCCGCCCATGGCATTGGGTTGGCCGGTCAGCGAAAAAGGTCCCATTCCCGGCCTGCCGATACGGCCCGTGAGCAGATGGCAATTGATGATGGCATTGACCTTGTCGGTGCCGGAAGAAGACTGGTTGACGCCCTGACTATAACAGGTCACGACTTTTTGCATTTTCTCAAAAAGCCTGTAGAAACCTGTCAGTTCATCCGCCGTCAGGCCTGTTGCTGTGGCGATTTCGCCAAGGCTGTTTTCACATGCTGCCTTCACTGTTTCTTCAAAACCACTCGTGTGGCGTGCGACATAGGCGCGATCCATGGCAGAACTGTTTGAAAGATGTGCGAGCAGGCCGCTAAAGAGCGCGATATCGCCATCGGGCCGAATGGCGAGATGCATATCGGCAATATCGACCGTCATTGTCCGGCGCGGATCGATGACCACGATCTTCATATCCGGGCGCGCAGATTTTGCCGCAGCAAGGCGCTGGTAGAGGACCGGATGGCACCATGCCATATTGGAACCGGTCAGTATGACCAGATCGGCCAGTTCCATGTCTTCATAGGTGCCCGGCACTGTATCCGAGCCGAAGGCGCGACGATGCCCGGCGACGGATGACGACATGCACAGGCGTGAATTGGTATCGATATTGGCCGAGCCGATAAACCCCTTCATCAGCTTGTTGGCGAGGTAATAATCCTCCGTCAGCAATTGACCGGAAACATAGAAGGCAACCGAATCCGGGCCGTGTTCGGCGATGGTTTGAGAAAACCGCGACGCTACAAGATCGAGCGCTTCATCCCATCCCGTTCTGCGCCCCTTTACGGAAGGGTAAAGCAGCCGGTCCTCCAGATCGATGGTTTCGGCAAGAGCGGACCCCTTGGAGCAGAGCCTGCCGAAATTCGCCGGATGTTCTGGATCGCCCTTGACGCTAACGGCACCATTGCCGGCGAGGGCTGCGATAACGCCGCAACCGACACCGCAATAGGGGCAAGTCGTCCTGACCTCTCTCGTCATGGTCACTCCGCGGCGATCATCAATGGCTCAAGTGCAATGGAAAGCCTGCCGTCGAGATTACGCACGGGGATGGTTTTCACCGCGCCTTCATCTGCGCCCAGCGCCCGGCCCGTTTCCAGCGAGATCACCCAGTTATGCAAGGGGCAGGTGACGGAAGCGCCATGTATGATGCCCTGTGAAAGAGGGCCGCCCTTGTGCGGGCAATGATCTTCCACAGCGAAGACCTGATCGTCCATCGTGCGGAACACCGCGATCTTGCCCTTTGGCGTCCTGACGCAGCGTGCTCCGCGCAGGGGAATGTCGGAAATATCGCCGATTTCTATCCAGTTCATATCCATGGTTCACTCCGCTGCCTGATTGAAACCGACCACCGCCATGGGCCTGAATTCGTGCTTGTCATGCCCGGAAACACGCTCGGACCAGGGATCGACCTGTGCGAATTTCTGGCTGAAGACGAAGCGCTCGAAATAGGCGCGGCGCTTGTCGCCATCCTCCATGATCTGGCGGCGGATTTCGTCGTAGCCGATGCGTTTTGCCCATTTGTAGATGCGCTCGAGATAACGCGCTTGTTCGCGATACATCTGAGTCAGCGCCACGATATGTTCCAGCGCCTCGTCTTCCGTCTTCACCAGCCCCAGCACCTCGGTGCCCTTGATGTCGAGACCGGCGGCGCCTGCGAAATGGATTTCAAAGCCGCTATCGACGCAAATCACGCCGACATCCTTGCAGGTGGCTTCGGCGCAGTTGCGCGGACAGCCGGAAACGGCGAGCTTTACCTTGGCAGGGGTCCATGATCCCCACATGAATTTTTCGAGGCGGATGCCCAGTCCGGTCGAATCCTGCGTGCCGAAGCGGCACCAGTCGGAGCCAACACAGGTCTTTACCGTGCGCAGACCCTTGGCATAGGCCTGACCGGAGATAAAACCGGCTTTGCCGAGATCGGCCCAGACTGCGGGGAGGTCATCCTTCTCCACACCTAGAAGATCGATGCGCTGCCCGCCCGTCACCTTGACGATGGGAATATGGAACTTGTCGACGACATCGGCGATTGCCCGCAATTCCTGCGAGGAAGTCACCCCGCCCCACATGCGCGGAACGACCGAATAAGTACCGTCTTTCTGGATATTGGCGTGAACGCGTTCGTTGATAAAGCGCGACTGGTAGTCGTCGGCATATTCATCTGGCCAGTCGCAGACGAGATAATAATTGAGCGCCGGACGGCATTTGGCGCAGCCGCAGGAGGTTTTCCATTCCAGTTCCTGCATTACCGCCGGAATGGTTTTCAGCCCCTTTGCCTTGATCAGAAGGCGCACATCGTCATGGCCGAGATCGGTGCATTTGCACATGGGCTGCACGGCGGCGGGATTGTAGCTGTCGCCAAGCGTCAGCGCCATCAACTGCTCCACCAGCCCCGTGCAATTGCCGCAGGAGGCGGATGCCTTGGTGTGAGCGCGCACATCGTCCAGAGAGGTCAGCCCTTTCGAGGTGATCACCGTAGTGATCTTTCCCTTGCAAACGCCGTTGCAGCCGCAGATTTCCGCATCATCCGGCAAGGCTGCAACGGCCGCCATAGGGTCCAGCGGAGACCCTCCCTGATAGGCCTGACCGAAAATCAGTGTTTCGCGCAT
>JAATGD010000100.1 GCA_015654965.1 Hyphomicrobiales bacterium | reverse complement strand
CGCATCGAAGGCGCGCATAACCGTTTCGATCCGCAAAGCACAAGCACCGGCGCGAGACAGAGCCAGAATATCTTCAGGATGCAGGCGGGTATCGACGGTGCTCTTGTGCAAACCGGACAGGGCAGCCTTGTCGGTGGCATTTATGGTCAATATATCCATGGCAAGAGCAGGACATCCGCGGATAATTTCGCTTCCGGAGACATTGCCACCGACGGCTATGGTCTTGGTGGAACATTTACCTGGTATGACCAGAATGGCTTCTATGCCGATGTGCTGGCGCAGGCGACCTGGTACGACAGCGACCTGACGACATCAGCCGAGGACGCTCCGGCTCTGGCTGAGGGACAACATGCTTTCGGTTACGCCGTCTCGCTGGAAACAGGAAAACAGTTTTCGATTGATGAGCATTGGTCCGTCACGCCGCAGGGCCAACTCGTCTATTCATCGGTGGATGCAGACGATTTTACCGATGCGTTCGGCAGTTTCGTGCAGTTCGACCGCGGCGAGAGCCTGCAAGGCCGTCTCGGTCTCAATCTCGACTATGTGTCATCGTGGCAAAACGCGAAAGGAAGCATCGACCGCACCAGCCTGTATGGCATCGCCAATCTTTATTACGAGTTCCGCGAGGGAACGCGTGCCGATCTGGCTGGCGTGAGCCTGGCGAGCCGTCAGGACCGGCTCTGGGGCGGTCTGGGTGTCGGCGGCAGCTATGGCTGGGACAATGAACGCTATTCCCTGTTCGGTGAAGGTCTGGTCAATACCAGCCTGAACGATTTCGGCGACAGCTACACGCTGAAAGGCAATGTCGGCTTCCGCGTCAGATGGTGAGGCATCGCGCGCGGTTTCGCGAGATATGCATTCAGGCTCTGACCTGTTTCGGGGTCATGCCATAGGTCTTGCGAAAGGCCGTGGTGAAGCTGGAAAGGCTGTTATAGCCGGCAATATAGGCGGCGCGTGAGATCGGAATCCCGTCGGTTTCCAGAGCGCTGCGTGCCATTTCCAGCCGCTTGTGGCGGATAAAATCAAACACCGTCATGCCGAAGTGTTCCTTGAAATGGCGCTGGACGGTGGAAGGACTGGAACTCGCCTCCGAGGCGATATTCTCGATAGTCAATTCCTTGTCGAGATTTTCGATAATATAATCACGGACGCGCTCGCAATGGCGCAAACTCATCAGCGAGGGTGACTGGCTGTCCGCCGCCTTGTCCGCCACAAGCGTCAGGCAGGATTGCCACATGATATCGAGCGCCTGCGCCTGTCGATACATGGTGTGCAACTCGCCTTCCAGCATATGCGGCGGATGCATGATCTGCTCGGCGGACTGAAGAATATGACGCCCCGGCTCATAGGAAAAACTGCTCAGATGGCCGGAAAAGAATTTGCGCAGCGCAGGCATGCCGCGGCTCTGCACTTCCATGACACGCCGCAGCCATGGGAGAGGGGCGGAAATCATCACTTTTCGCAGCGGCACGTGGCTTTCATTGATAAATCGGAGCTTGCTGGCGCGGGCAACATTGAGCATGAACACAAGTGGTGCCGCGCTTTCACCAAAACCGGCGTTGAGACGAAAATCCTCGCCATCGATGACAAAATGCTGCGCGCCCTGCAAAATGATCATCAGAAGAAATTTTGGCCAGATATCATATTCATCCAAATCCGAATCCGAAACGCAATTGGGTTCGTTTTCGGTGGTTCCGACGAAAAGATGTTGCGGTATATTCATAGGGCGGTCTGTCAAAAAGTCATTAAAGGTGATTTCCGATATGGTTTGCAGTTTGCGCGAAAGAAGTTGACATTTTAAGCAAATTCTTTCGTATCGACAGCTTGGAAAGCCTACCTTAATACATGAGCCTGTCAATCATGTTTAGTTTCTTCTTCTGTAAATGAAGCACAAGCGTGCCGCTTTGGACACGGTTTGCCGCCCGGGGGATGGGCGGGAGAATAAAAGATAGGGGCTTTCATACGATGAGCGCATTGGCGAGCAGAACTCGTATTCAGCGTAACATTGCAAGCCGTGTCATAAGCGTCTCGCGATTGGCGCTTTGTTGCGGTGTGGTGTCGTTGCTGTCTTCTCCGGTCATGGCGCAGGAGGAAAACGGGGTCGAGTTGAAGACTGTCGTCATTACGGCCTCGGGTTATGAAACCGATAAGAAGGACGCACCGGCAAGTATCTCGGTCATCACGTCCGAGGATATCGCCAAAATGCCGGCGCAGGATGTGCGCGATGTGCTCTCCAGGGTCGAGGGCGTGACGCTTGGCCGTTCCGGCAATCTCAATACGGTGCAGATTCGTGGTCTGGGCGAGCGCTATACGCTGTTCATGATCGACGGCAAGCGCGTGACCTCGACGCCCAATCTCTTCCGCAGCAATGATTATGATTCCGGCTGGGTGCCGCTTGACGCCATCGAGCGCATCGAGGTGGTACGTGGTCCGATGTCGTCGCTTTACGGCTCTGACGCCATGGGCGGTGTGGTCAATATCATCACCAAGAAGGTCGCGGACAAATGGCATGGGTCGATCACCACCGACTATACCGTGCAGCAGCATCGCGATTCAGGCGATTCGATCCGCACCGGCTTTTTCGTTTCGGGACCATTGATGCCGTATGTGGGTTTGAAGGTTTACGGAAGCTGGGACCGTCGCACGGCGGATGATGATTCCATCAATCCCAATCCGAATCTGCCGGGCTTTACCTCGAGCACCAACAAATTCATCGACGCGACCGTTACATGGGCGATGGACGAACAGAACAGCTTTGATTTCAATTATGGCTATTCGCATCGCAATCACGATGATTTTCCCGTTGACCGCCATGCTTTGAGCCTGACCCATAATGGCGATTATGATTTCGGCAAGACGGAGCTGCGTTTGTGGGGCGACCGCGTGCATAATTATCGCGGGCAGGGCAATGTCGCGGGAACGGATGAGCCGAACACCGCCTATAATGCCGGTGTGGATGGCAAGATTATCCTGCCCATCGATATGTGGAAGGAGCAGACGCTGACGATTGGTGGTTCCTATCGTTACCAGTCGCTCAAGGACCCCTATATCCTGACGGGGGGTGACAGCACGACATCCTCTGTCTGGCAGGGGGCGCTTTTTGTGGAAGACGAGATCAAGCTGACCGACAAATTCAGCCTGACCCTTGGCAACCGCTTTGATCATCACGAGAATTTTGGCTCGCACAACAGCCCGCGCGCCTATGGCGTCTATCATCTGACCGATGAATTGACCATCAAGGGCGGCTGGTCGTCGGCCTTCAAGGCACCGACACTTCTGGAAAACAGCCCCAACTGGCGGCAGATTTCCTGTGGTGGTGGCTGCTACCTGCTGGGCAGCACCGAACTTGAGCCGGAAACCAGCCAGAGTGTCGAACTGGGCGTAAGCTATGATGCCGTGAACTGGGGCGGCGGTGTCACCTTGTTCCGCAACAGGCTCAAAAACATGATTCCCTTCCCGCCAAACCGCACCGGCAGTGTGGCGCTGGCCCCGACCTATGACAATTTCGTCGGTTTCACGTCCGATGGCATTCCGATGTTCACCTATGAGAATGTGGATCGCGCCCAGACGCAAGGTGTCGAGGCAACGCTTTATGTCAAGCCGCATGCCGACTGGAACATCAAGGCCAATTACACCTATCTCGATGCCAAGAACCTGAGCGGCGAAGAGCGTCCGCTTGCCTATCAGCCGCGTCATTCGGCCAATCTGGGTGTTGACTGGAGTGCCACCGACAAGCTCGACCTGTCGTTTTCGGTCAATTATGTCGGCAAGCAATATACCTATGTGCCCGCTAACGGAAATCTTGCCAATGCTTCCAAAACGGATGCTTTCGTGACAGCTGACATTATGGCGAGCTATGCTATCAACGAAAACTTCTCGGTACGCGGCGGGGTCATCAATATTGCCGACAAGCGCGTGCTCAGAACCATCAGCGATGATTTCAATGTGGAGGGCCGCCGCTATTTCCTCTCGGCAACCGCGAAGTTCTGATACGGGAAACATGCAAGCCACTTCACGCATTCTGCGCTTCCATGCCGCCGGATTTCGACCGGCGGCAGCACTGTTTTTAATGACGAGGACAATTCTGGCAATCATGCTTATCGCGAGTACGACATCGATACAGACGGCGGCTGGGGAGGTTACTGTTCCTGCCGCCGAACAATTCACGATGACCGCAAGCAAAACCGGCCATCGCTATCGCATCTTTCTGGCAAAACCGGTGTTGCCGCCACCACCGGGCGGCTATCCGGTCATTTATGTTCTCGACGGCAATGCAACGTTTCAGACGGCGGCTCAGGCGTTGCGCCTTCAGACCCGCCCGCCCAAGGGGTTCGGTCCGGCGGCTCTGGTGGGGATCGGCTATGAGACCGATGAGCCGTTCGATGTCGATGGGCGCTTTCGCGATTACACCACGCCTGCGAGCGCCAATCATTTGCCTGAACGCAAAAGCGATGAGCCGTGGCCGGGAAATGGTGAGGCTGACGCATTTTTGGCGTTTATCCGCAACGATCTTTTCCCTGAAATTGATCGAAGGCTAGCGGCCAATCCACAGCGGCGCACGCTTGTCGGTCACTCGCTCGGGGGCTTTTTCGTCCTCAACACCTTCCTCAAGGACAGCAATGCCTTTACAACCTATGTTGCGGGCAGTTCCTCGATCTGGTGGAACCGCAATGAATTGCTGGGTGTCGCCAGAAACTTTGCTGAAAACGCTCCCGACCTGACCGGAAAGCGCCTGTTGATCGGGATCGGTGGTGACGAGCTGGACGATATGCTGGAAGGATCGCGCGCCATGTTCAGTATTCTGGAGCCGCTGTTCAAACAGGGACTGGATTTGCGCTATGTCGAATTTGACGGCGAGGAACATGTATCGGTGTTGCCTGCCATTTTAAGCCGTGCGATCAGTTTCAGTCTCAAGCCGGGACATGAGGAACTACCATGAGGTTCATTCGTCTTTGCAGTTTTCTTTTCGCATTGGTCATGGAAGCGGGTATTTCCTTTGCCAGCGAACTGACGGTGACGGACATGGCCGGTCGCACGGTCACGCTGACCATACCTGCAAGGCGCATCGTGCTTGCGGAGGCACGCCAGTTGCTCAGTCTGTCGCTGATCGACCGTGACGTTTCAAAACGTATCGCCGGGGTGGCCGGAACGCGGCTTTTTGATCCAGAACTGCGTGCGGCCTATAAGGCCGCTTTTCCTGAATTTGCGGCTGCCGCACAGCTCGATGACGAGACAAGCAGCCTCTCTGCGGAAAAAACCATTGCCGCCGAGCCGGATCTGGTGATCCTGAGCGGGAATATCGGCTCCAATCCGAAAACCGATGCGCTGGTGGATACGCTGACTGCGGCAGGCATTCCTGCGGTCTTTATCGATTTTCGCGCCGATCCTTATGAAAACACCATCCCCAGTGTCGAACTACTGGGCAAGGTGATGGGCAAGGAAAAGGAAGCGGAAGATTTTCTCGATTACTACCGTGAGCACCGTGACCGGATCGTTCAGAAAGTGGCAACACTATCGAAGCGGCCTACGGTCCTTTTACACATGCAGGCCAGCGCGCAGGATAAATGCTGCATGTCGCCAAGCCGGGCCAATCTCGGTCGTTTTGTAAGCGAGGCAGGCGGCATCAATATTGGCGAAGCGGTGGTTCCCGGTGCCTTCGCGCCATTGAGCCCTGAATATGTGCTGGCGCAAAATCCCGATGTCTATATCGGTACCGGCGGACGGCATCTGGCAGCCGCTGACGGTATCGTCGCGGGTCCCGATGTTTCGCAAGAGGAGGCGGAGGAGTCGTTGCGCAAGGTCACGTCCCTGCCGGTCATCCGTGATATCAAAGCGGTGCATGAGGGCCGGGCGCATGGTCTTTGGCATAATTTTCACAACAGTCCGCTCAATGTCGTGGCGCTTGAAGTCATGGCAAAATGGTTCCATCCTGACGCATTTGCCGATCTCGACCCCAAAGCCACATTGGCAGAAATCAACAGGCGCTTTCTGCCGGTACCGCTCAAGGGCGCGCTGTGGATCGACCAGCT
>JAATGD010000347.1 GCA_015654965.1 Hyphomicrobiales bacterium | reverse complement strand
TGGCCATGGTGCATCTCTACACGCTGTTCATGGTAACACCGATCTTCAACACATTGATGCGTATTGACAAATCACTGGTGGAAGCCGCGCGTGACGCAGGTGCGTCAAGCTGGCAGGTACTCACCAATGTCATCCTTCCCCTAGCCAAGCCCGGCATGGCGATCGGCACGATTTTTGTCGTCACGCTGGTCATGGCGGATTTCGCCACGGTGCAAGTCATGTCGGGCGGACAGAGCGCCTCGGTGGCCTTGATGATGAAAAACCAGATGTCGCTGCTGCAATATCCCGCCGCCGCCGCCAATGCCGTTGTTCTTCTGGTGCTGGTGCTGTTGTTGGTTGCGGGCATCCTGCGCATTGTCGATATCCGCAAAGAGATTTGAGCCATGCAACGCGAACCACGCTCCCGCGAATTTTATATTCTGGCAATTGTCTTCATCGTCTTCGTAATCTTCCTCTACGGGCCGCTTTCGGCCATTCTCATCCTGTCCTTTCAGGGACCGAACGGTGGCCTTACCTTTCCGCTCAATGGCGTTTCGCTACACTGGTTTTTCAACCTGTTCGAGACGCAGGCGGTCGGTGATTTTGGTGGAGCTTTTCGCCGCTCCTTCGCGCTTTCGCTGATGGTCATGGCGGTGACGGTTGTCGTCTCGCTTCTGGCAGGGCTTGCCTTCCGCCGCCGTTTCATCGGCTCGTCCGCGCTGTTCTATCTCGCGGTGGCAAGCCTCGTGGTTCCGTCCATCGTCATATCGCTCGGCATCGGCGTCCTGTTCCAGCAACTCGGTTTTCAGCCAGCATGGTATTCCTCCGCCCTCGGTGCACATCTGACATGGACGCTGCCTTTCGGTGTGCTCATCATGTTTGCGGTTTTCAACCGTTTCTCGCCTGCCTATGAGGAGGCTGCTCGCGACCTTGGCGCCACGTCATGGCAGAGTTTTTGCCATGTCGTGCTGCCGATGATCGCGCCAAGCCTTGTCGGTGTCGGCCTGTTCGGCTTCACGCTCTCCTATGACGAGTTCGCACGTACACTGATGACGTCCGGCACCTACAACACCCTGCCACTGGAAATCTACGGCATGACGACCAATGTCACCACACCTGTCCTTTATGCTCTTGGCACAGTGACAACCCTGTTTTCCTTCCTCGTGATCGCGGTGACGCTGGGCTTCATTCTGCGCCTCAACCGTCGCAGGAACGCGTGACGCCATGCGCATCCTCGTCGTCAATCCCAACACCACCGCCAGCATGACCGCGACCATCGCCGATGCGGCGCGGCGCGGCGCCAATGCTGGAACCTGGATCGAAGCCGTCACCTCCTCAATGGGGCCTGCGTCCATCGAGGGCTATTATGATGAGGCTTTTGCTGTTCCGGGCCTTTTGCTGGAAATAGCCAGAGGTGAGCGGGAAGGGGCCGATGCTGCGATAATCGCCTGTTTCGACGATACCGGCCTCGATGCCGCCCGCGCCATGGCCAATATTCCGGTGATCGGCATCTGCGAGGCGGCGCTAAGCACCACTGCCTTCATCGCGCAGCGATTCACGGTGGTTACAACCATGGAGCGCTCGCGCCAACCGGTGGAATATCTGGTGCATCGCTACGGCATGGGGGCACGCGTAAGGGTTCGCGCTGCCGATATTCCAGTTCTCTCGCTTGAAGACCCGAATTCCAACGCCCGCGACCGCCTGCGCGGCGAGATTGCCGCCGCTTTGCGCGAGGACAGGGCGGAGGCTATTGTGCTGGGCTGTGCTGGCATGGCCGATCTTGTCGCACAATTGCGTACCGAATTCGGCGTGCCGGTGGTAGATGGCGTGTCAGCAGCCGTTAAACAGGCGGAAGCACTGGTCGCGCTCGGCCTCACGACCGCCAAGCGCGGGGCCTATGCGACGCCCCTCTCAAAACCTTATAAGGGATTGCTGGCAGATTTCGAGCCGGGAAAGCGCACTATGTCATGATTGCCGCAGTCTCCATCCTTCGTCCATTGACACTTTCCGAGGTGGAAATTCTGCTCGAATGGGCGCGGATGGAAGGCTGGAATCCCGGCCTTGCCGATGCGTCTGCCTTCCATGCCGCAGATCCAGAAGGTTTTATCGGATGCTTTGTGGAAGGCAGGCTTACCGCAGGTATTTCTGCCATCCGCTATGGCGATGATTTCGGCTTCATCGGGCTTTATATCGTTCATCCGGATTTCCGGGGTAGGGGTCTGGGGCGCAAGGTCTGGGATGCTGGCATGGCGCATCTTACGGGCAGGATCATCGGCCTTGATGGTGTGCCGGAGCAGCAGGCCAATTATCGCAATATGGGTTTCAAGCCGGTCTATGAAACCTTTCGCTGGAGTGGTGTTCTGTTCGGTGAAAGCCACCCGGATGCGAAACGGGTCAAAGCGGAATTGATACCGGATGTTTTGGATTTTGATCGGCATTGTTTTCCGGCGCGGCGCGATGCGTTTCTGGATTTATGGCTGCGGCCACCACGCATCGCCATGGCTATTATGGAAGATGGCGAGGTGCGGGCCTATGCGGTCTGCCGCCGTTGCCATGATGGCTATAAAGTGGGGCCGCTCTTTGCGGGCTCGTTCGCGCAAGCGGAACGGTTGCTGCAAGCCTGCGCTGTCGAGGCGGCGGGCGAAAACCTGCATCTTGATATTCCTGCATCGCAATTCGCTTTTGCCACATCGCTTGAAAGCCGGGGATTTACACGTGGTTTCGTGACAGCCCGGATGTATTGCGGGCAAGAGCCGCCAATGGACATGGCCAAGGTGTTTGCTATTTCCACACTGGAGCTTGGCTGACCCGCTTGGCAGGCCGTGCACAATTCCTCATATCCCGATGCTCGTATTTTCATAAACTCCCATTGATATCAGCCGCTCATTGAAACCCCTGCTTTTCCAATATTCTATCCTAGATAATGATCGTTTCTTGAGTTGCGCCCTATGCTGCTTGCGAGAATGCCCTTCATTCCGTAAGCGCG
>JAATGD010000310.1 GCA_015654965.1 Hyphomicrobiales bacterium | reverse complement strand
TGCGGTGTGGAAAGCCATGTGCTGGCTAAACAATGCGATTCGCTGGTCCCAGGTAGCCCATTGGAAGACCGAGAACGACTTCGACGCCTGCGCCGACAAACACTTCAAGACCGGCAAGTAGCACTCACGCTCTCTCCCCGGCGATCCCTGCTCGATCCTGCACGTGTTCCGTCAGCTCGAGATCACGATGGCCGCCCGGGGGGGTCCTTTCGGCGGCCCGCCCTGGGGCACCACAATCTTCGACATCGACCGCTTCCCCAACCTCAACAAGGGCGCGGCCGCCTACACGGGAGCCGGTGCAGTCTACATACCGTCGAGCAAGGTGGACCACCGCTACAACCATCCATCGATGGGCGGAACCGTCTACCTCTGCGACTCCATCGACGAGCAGAGTGCGGACTTCTTTATTGCGTCGATCATCCATGAGATCGCGCACATGGTGGGGCCTAAGAGCGGCGCGATAATCGACGACCATGGCTATGGCGATGAGGTTGGCAAGTACAACTCGCTCGGCAAGTGGCACAGGATGCACAACGCCGAGAACTATTGCATCTTTGCCTTCGAGGCCCAGTTCGGTACCAAGAGGTTGATGAGCTATCGCAAGAATGACGGCTTCCTCATCGCGCCCGTGGTGCGGGACGATGGCGTCATCATGAATTAGCGGCATCGGCTGGGTGTGAACGGGTCGGACCCCACACACGGGCCTGCCAGCTTCGACTGGATGTTGGTGCGGTCGAGAAGACTCGAACTTCCACGCCTTGCGGCACAGCGACCTCAACGCTGCGCGTCTACCAATTCCGCCACGACCGCCCGTGGTAGGAGCCGAACACCGTCGGCGAGGGGGCATTTAGCAAATCGATTGGGGGTGCACAAGCCCCATCATCGCAATCAGCCAATCTTTTTCTAAAAGAATCTCAAAAACTTCTCCAGACAGCCATTTAACGGTCATTAAAGCCCTGATCAGGCGGGAATTTGGCAGCAATAATGCACATAAAAAGTTTCCGTGGCTCAATCGCTACTGCGGAAAGTCGCGTTATTTCAAGCATGTGCAAGAATCAGACATCTTGATTCTGCTTGCTTTCAGAAAATTGGAAATCAGCCGGCTATACCCTGAAGCCGCTTGATATCTTCGAGCCGCTTGACGGTTTCAGCATAGCCCGCATCGATGGCTTCGGAAGCGCGGTGAAAATCGGCAAGACCAACCTGACCGACAACCGGCATCAGCGACAGATCGGGCGGATCACCCGCCATGCGTGCCCGCGATATACGATCCTGAATAATGTTGAAGGCTTCCATCATCACGCCGGTAATTCCGAGACGCGCTTCCTTTTCGCCGCGAACAGCTTCCAGAAGGCCATCCTGACGTGCCTGTGCATGCTTGATGACAGCGGCGCGGCCATATTGGTCATAATGCAGATTGACTGCCAGAACGAGGCGTTGCTCGTAAGCGCGGCATACGGAAACCGGGACAGGATTGACCAGTGCTCCATCCACCAGCACGCGTCCCTCCCAGCGTACCGGTTCAAAAACGCCGGGCAGGGCATAGGAGGCGCGCATGGCATCGACCAGCGGGCCGTTTGAAAGCCATATTTCGTGACCCGTGTGCAATTCCGTGCAGACAGCGACAAAGGGGCGTGAAAGCTCGTCCAGATGCAGCCCGTCGAGATGCTCACGCAAGCGTCCATCCAGTTTCATGCCGCCGAAAAGGCCGCTGCCGCGAAAGGTGATGTCGAGAAGATTGAACATGCGCCGTCGCGTCAGGCTACGCGCAAAATCTTCCAGCTCATCGAGTTTGCCCGCCAGATAGCACCCGCCGACAAGCGCCCCGATTGAGGTGCCGGCGATCATGTCGATTTCGATGCCGGCCTCGTCAAGCGCACGCAAGACGCCGATATGCGCCCAGCCACGCGCAGCACCTCCACCCAGCGCCAACGCGATTTTGTGTGGCTCACACCTGATTTCAGGTCTGTCGATAAGGTCCTGGGCAGGCAATTCGGCATCGGAATTGACAGCCTTTCGCCTTGCCCCCCAGTTTAGTACCACGATGGACACCTCGTCATTGAATAAGAAACTAAACCATGTTCAGCCGTTATTTGCAGCTGTTTTCACAGCCGCATTTGCGCAAACATACATAGATGTTTTCGTTTGGGCGGAAAACGCTGCTCCGGGAAGAACTATCCAAAGAAGAAATGCCGCAAATTCATGGCAGGCAGCATCACAACGTCTTGAAGCTGCTCAATGCTCGTGATCGCAATGATCTTCCATTTTCAGCGATGCGGCTCCGTTTTCAGCGATGACCTGCCGATAAAAACAGGAGCGCCGTCCCGTGTGGCAGGTCGGGCCATCGCCTGCGACATGCACCTTGAGCCACAAGGCATCCTGATCGCAATCGGTGCGCAATTCGACGACGCTTTGCAGATTGCCAGAGGTTTCGCCCTTTTTCCAAAGCGTGTTGCGTGAGCGCGACCAGTAATGCGCAATGCCGCTCTCAAGCGTCAGGCGCAGCGCCTCCTCATTCATATGCGCAACCATCAGAAGTTCGCCATCGCGTGCATCGGTCACGATTGCGGTGATCAGTCCGGAAGCATCGAAGCGCGGCATGAATGCCGCGCCTTCTTCGACCGCTTTTTTATCAAGAGGTTGTGCGGGGAAAATGCTCATAATAATTCCTACTGACGTAGCAGCGACATAAAGCGCACCTGCTCATTCACGTTTTCCTTCAACTCCTGCGTGAAGGTCGTGGTGATGGTGGTAGCTCCCTGCTTGCGGATGCCGCGCATGGCCATGCACATATGTTCGGCCTCGATCATCACGGCAACGCCGCGCGGCTTGAGAACGCGCTGGATGCTGTCGGCGATCTGCGCCGTCATGCTTTCCTGTGTCTGCAGACGGCGGGCAAAAATATCGACCACCCGCGCGATCTTGGAAAGACCGACCACCTTGCCGTCGGGCAGATAGGCGACATGCGCCTTGCCGATGATCGGCACCATATGATGTTCGCAATGCGAGAAAAACGAAATATCCTTAATCAGGACAAGGTCGTTATAACCGGCGACTTCCTCGAACACGGTTCCAAGAACGTCTTCGGGGTTTTCGCTATAACCGGCAAACAGTTCCTTGTAGGATTTTGCAACACGCTTGGGCGTTTCCAGCAGGCCTTCGCGTTCAGGATTATCGCCTGTCCAGAGCAGAAGTGTGCGAATTGCGGCTTCCACATCTGCCTGCGTGGGTTTGCCGTGCAACGGCGTTACCTTGCCCTGCTGGCTGGAGGGCAGGGGGGATTCATCATCTTTTGCGAGGATGCACGCGTCCATCGGTATTCTCCAGTAGTCTCCTTCGGGGAGGAGACGAGTTAAACGGACAATACAACGATACGCTGTATGAGCGGGCGATGTATTGATCCGGCGATGGTCGCCGGACAGGTTTGATGGTGGCGAGCGCGGCAATGTGATCCATTACCCTTGGCGCAGGCACCACTTGCCTATTATATAGTGCGCAAATTGCAACTTCAAACCGCAGCAGGGTATCAATTTTTTGTTTTTTCCTAGCCTAGCGGAAGGCTTAACTCGATGATCGATGAAATTTATAACAAACGTATTCTGGAATTTGCCGGCAATATAGAGCGTCTCGGCAAACTGGACGCGCCTGATGCTGTGTCCACCGCCCACTCCAAACTGTGCGGATCGACGGTGACGGTTTATCTCAAAATGGCCGATGGCGTGATCAGCGATTTTTCCCATGAGGTCAAAGCCTGTGCTTTGGGGCAGGCATCGTCTTCTGTCATGGCGCGCAATATTGTGGGCGCTACGGCGGATGAATTAAAATCCGTGCGCGAGGTCATGTATGCCATGCTCAAGAAAGCAGGGCCTGCACCAGAGGGACGGTTTGAGGATCTGAAATATTTCGAGCCGGTGCGTGAATACAGGGCGCGTCATGCGTCGACACTTCTGACCTTCGATGCGGTGGCGGATTGCATCCGCCAGATCGAAGAAAAAGCCAAAGCCGCCTGAGGCAAAAATGTGTTCCTGCGGCAAAGATCATCCGGCGGAGGTGACAGCTAAAAAGCCACCTTACAGCCGCAATTTCACCGATCCATGGCGCAAGACGCCGGGCCGGGTGTTCGGCACGGGTTTTGTACGTTTGTACCAACTGACCTTGTCGTCATTGATCGGCAATTCCTGTCGTCACATGCCCACCTGTTCGGAATATGCCTATGAAGCCATTGCGCGCCATGGCTTGTGGAGTGGCGGCTGGATGGGCTTTTTTCGGGTTTTGCGTTGTGGGCCGTTCGGCACCCACGGCTTTGATCCGGTCCCACGTAATCTGGATGGCCACATGAAGTGGTATTTTCCGTGGCGTTATTGGCGTGCATCACCACCCAAAAAATGATGGGTATTTTTCATAAAAGTCAGACTTCATTAACGATATCACGCTTTGATGGGAAATAGAGAGCAAGGCAAAGCAATGGTCTTTTTCAGGCCGCAATTTGCCTTCACATCATCACCAATCAGAAGCCTCTTTTCCGCGAGCCATCATGCTGAAATCGCCATTCCGTATTGCACGTTTTGTTGCACTTGCTGCACTTGCAACCACGGCTCTTCATTCAGGCATTGCATCGGCAAAGTCGTCATGGGTGGTTTTTGATGCCGACCGCAACGTGATTTTGGGGCAGGATGAAGCCCATGTTCAGCGCGCGCCTGCATCCCTTGCCAAGATGATGACGCTTTATCTGACTTTTGAGGCTTTGAAGACCAGTCGTATTCACTGGGATGATCAAATGCCCATCTCAAAAAATGCGGCTGCAAAAGTGCGCATGAAGCTGTGGCTCAAGGAAGGGCAAACGATTTCCGTGCGCGATGCGGTCAATGGCATGATTATTGTCTCTGCCAATGATGCGGCAACTGTCATGGGTGAATATCTCGGCGGCTCGGAAGCGGGCTTTGGTCGCCTGATGACGCAGCGTGCGCGTCAGATCGGCATGAAAAGCACATTTTTCGCCAATCCGTCTGGCTTGACCGCCGACATGACGCAATTGACCACGGCACGCGACATGGCGGTGCTCGGCATGGCTTTGCGCCGCGATTTCCCGCAGGAATATGCACTGTTCTCACAACGCTCCTTTACTTATCATGACAGGGTGCGCAACGGTCATAACAATCTCATGTATCGCTATGACGGCGTTGACGGCATCAAGACCGGCTATACGAACGTATCCGGCTATAATCTCGTTTCCTCCGCCATTATCGACGGCAAGCATCTGGTTGGCGTCGTGCTGGGAGCAGGGTCTTCGGGCGAGCGTGACGCGCAAATGGCCAAATTGCTGACGCGTTTTGGTAAGGCCGACAAGGATATGTTGGTGGCGATGGAGCGCCGCGCAAAACCCGCGCCTGTTGCAGAGCCGAAACAGGATAATGTCGCACAACTGATTGATGATTCACATATCGAGCAGGGGGATGGCGGCGACCTGATCGCATCGGCGGGTTCGCCATGGAAAATCCAGCTTGCCGCGACCCCCAGCCGTAACGGAGCGCGTGAGTTACAGGAAAAGCTGCGTCCGACTGTCGAAAAAGTTGCGCATGGATTGCAAGGCGAAATTTCGCCCGATGGCAGCCGGCGCACGACCTATCGCATCCGCTTTGGCGGTTTCAAGGATCAGGAAACCGCCAGCAAAGCTTGCGACAAACTGAGAAGACAGAACATCGCCTGTCTGGCGATCAAGGGTTAACGCTTCAAGGTAGTTTTCTTGTCGCATGGCCGATCCTTTACGGACCCGACAAAAGAGACTAGAAGCCCTTTTCATAAATATCTGCCGAAACACAGAATGAAACCACCCGCAATCGTTGGCGGGACTGGATAAGGACGAACGAAATGTCGAATAGCGTTTCCATGCAATTTCCCGATGGTTCAGTCCGGGATTATGATGCATCGACGACCGGCGCGACACTTGCCGAATCAATCTCCAAATCACTGGCCAAGAAAGCGGTTGCCTATGCCGTTGACGGTACCGTGCGCGATCTTTCCGATCCGCTTGGCGCTTCCGGCAAGATAGAAATATTGACCCGCGAAGACCCCCGTGCGCTGGAACTCATCCGCCACGACTGCGCCCATGTTCTGGCCGAAGCGGTGCAGGAATTGTTTCCGGGCACGCAGGTCACGATCGGTCCGGTGATAGAAAACGGTTTTTATTACGATTTTGCCCGTAATGAACCTTTCACGCCCGATGATCTGCCGGTGATTGAAAAGAAGATGCGCGAGATCATCGCGCGCAACAAGTCTTTCGCCAAGCAAGTCTGGACACGCGAAAAGGCCAAGCAGATCTTTGCCGACAAGGGCGAGAGCTACAAGGTCGAACTGATCGACGCTATTCCCGAAGGTCAGGACCTCAAGATCTATTATCAGGGCGACTGGTTCGATCTTTGCCGTGGGCCGCATATGGCCTCGACCGGACAGATCGGCAATGCCTTCAAGCTGATGAAGGTGGCGGGCGCTTACTGGCGTGGCGATTCCAACAATCCGATGCTGACCCGCATCTATGGCACCGCCTTTGCCAATGATAACGATCTTCAGGCCTATCTGCATATGCTGGAAGAGGCGGAAAAACGCGATCATCGCCGTCTGGGCCGCGAAATGGATCTGTTCCATTTTCAGGAAGAGGGACCGGGCGTCGTATTCTGGCACGCCAAGGGCTGGAAGATGTTCCAGACGCTGGTAAGCTATATGCGCCGCCGTCTCGACAGCCACGGCTATCAGGAAGTCAACGCGCCGCAGGTGCTTGATAAATCGCTTTGGG
>JAATGD010000352.1 GCA_015654965.1 Hyphomicrobiales bacterium | reverse complement strand
TTCGAGCGTATCCACCGCTCCAACCTCGTCGGCATGGGCATCGTGCCCTTCGTGTTCGAGGAAGGAACGAGCTGGCAGACGCTGGGTCTCAAGGGCGACGAAGTGGTCACCATCGAGGGCCTTGCCGATGTGCGTCCGCGCCAGAAGGTCGAAGCCATCATCACCTATGCCGATGGTTTGGTGAAAAAGGTGCCGCTCATCTGCCGTATCGATACGCTGGACGAGCTGGACTACATGAAGAATGGCGGCATCCTGCAGACCGTTCTGCGCGATCTGGCTGCCTGATCGCCCTTCCCGAACATCAAAAGCCGCCGGATTGCTCCGGCGGCTTTTTCCTTGCAAAAAGATCGCTTCTCATGCGGCAAAAAGCACACATCCGTGGCTGCAAACTCACCGCAACGTGACTTCCTATTGATCGACACAGTTCATACATAATAGATGTCGTCATCAATTATTTCAGGAAGGCCGGACCAGTGACTTATCAGCTCCCTTTTTGCGGGACAGCAGCGCGTTTGACCGGAGAACATCTGGGCTGGCGGAGCGTCTGCGCCCTTCTGGGGCTGACATTCACCGGCTGCATCTCCCTGCAAAATGCCGCCAAGGCGCAGGACACGGCGAAAAAAACCGCCGTGCTCGAACTTTATACCAGTCAGGGCTGCCAGTCTTGCCCGCCCGCCGACGAGAATTTTGCCAGATATGCCGATGATCCGGGCGTTCTGGCGCTGTCGTTCCATGTCAATTACTGGGATTATATGGGCTGGCGCGACACGCTGGCGACAAAAGACAATACGGAGCGGCAGAAAGCCTATCGCAATTCTTTCGATGCAGGCATGATCTACACGCCGCAGGCGATCATCAATGGCAAGGTCGAGGTCAATGGGCGTGAGGCTCATTCCATCGCCTCCAGCCTCGACACAAACAAGCTCAACGTCCCCACCGCGATCAAGCAGCTCGATGACGGGCGCCTTTCCATCGAAATCGGTGCGGGTGAAAAACCCGATGCGCCGGTGCATGTGGTTTTGTTCTATATTCACGATTCCGTCACCATCCCGATCCAGTCGGGAGAAAATGCCGGAAAAGTCCTGACCTATCGCAACACGGTCAGCGAAATCAACACCATCGGCATGTGGGACGGCAAGGCCTTGAAAGTGGAATTGCCCGCTCCCGAACTCAAGCGCAAGGGCGCTTCGGGCTGTGCCGTCATCTTGCAGGAAACACGCCCCAACAATTCCCTTGGCGTCATCCATGGCGCGGCCATGTTCAAGGAAAAGGTGCCGGTCGGATTGTAATTTCGGCCAAGGGCGATGCCACTATCGGCATGCGGCGTGAAACGACAGATTTTCAGGAAAACGGATGTTGCTACGCGGTCGGCGGGAGATTGGTTCGGCTCGGGCAGTCCTTTGGGCGGGGGGGGCTTGGTGTCGGACTAACCCGAACCGAACCGTCTCAGGCAACGCGTGAATGCTGCCGTCATAATCAGGCCGGAATGCGAAGTTGACAAGGCGAAAATGTGGCCTCCAATCACCAATACAAACAGGATTTCTTTTTTCGTGATCAAACCAGCGACGTCGTTTGATTGCATATCAACGTCACAAGCCGGTCACTCCGCCCTTGCAGTTTTGTCATAAAAGCATCACCCTGTGATCATGCGTCCAGCCATCTGCCGGTCCCAGACAACCACACAAAGCATGTGAGAGGAAGGATATGGATCATTCAAACGCCGCGACTGAAGAGGCATCATCCGTTTCACGCGCACCCGCATCCGCCAAAATCGTTCCCCTGAAACCATCTCACGCGGCCAGTCCCGCCCCCAGCGTCAGTTTCGACCGGCATGAACTGGGCAAGATTCTCAATATTTATGGCCGCATGGTCGCATCTGGCGTCTGGCGCGATTACGCCATTGATCTCATGAGCGACCGCGCCGTCTTTTCAGTCTTTCGCCGCGCATCCGAAGTGCCCTTGTTCCGCATCGAGAAAAACCCGAAACTGGCGCAGAAACAGGGGGCCTATTCAGTGATTGCCGCAAGCGGCCTGATCATGAAACGCGGCCATGAACTCGAACGCGTTCTGCGCGTTTTCGACAAGAGCCTGAAACTGATCGAAAGTTGATCAGACAAGAGGTGCAGCGCCCGGCTCCGTCGAACTGCCGTCATTGAGCGACAATTGCATGAGCACCGTATCGAGCCAGCGGCCATGCTTGAAGCCGGAGCCTTCGATGCGCCCGCAATGGCGAAAGCCAAGCCTTTCATGCAGCCTGACCGAGCCGATATTGTGCTCGCCATCGCCCACAACCGCCAGCAATTGCCGGAAGCCGAGCGTGGTCGCGCGGGTGATCAGTTCACCAAGCAACAATTTGCCGACACCCCTGCCCTTGGCATCGGGCGCGATATAGATCGAATCCTCCGCAAGCCAGCGATAGGCCGGGCGGGTGCGGAAATAGCTGATATAGGCATAGCCTAGCAGGCGGCCACCCTCTTGCGCAACGAGAATGGGAAAGCCCTGCTCCCTGAAAGCCGTAAAACGACGTGTCATTTCTTCAATGTCTGGCGGCTCGATTTCATAGGACCCCGAACCGTTGAGAACGGCATCCCTGTAAATATCGGTGATGGCTGGAAGGTCGGCGGGCTGGAAGTCGCGAATATCGGGCATGATCTGCATCAAAAACGGTTTCATTCAGCCATTCAACATGCCTCACAGCCCGGGTCTTGAAAAGAAAAAAGGGCAGCGTTTCCGCTGCCCTTTCATCTTTGTGCTTCCAAAGCTGTTATTCGCGGTTTCCGAGAAACTGCAGCAGGAAGGTGAACATGTTGATGAAGTCGAGATAAAGACGCAGCGCGCCCATCACGATCTTGCGGCCCTGTGCGTCCGAGGCATCGCCTTCATAATACATTTCCTTGATCGACTGCGTGTCATAGGCGGTCAGACCCGCGAAGATCAGAACGCCGATCACCGAGATTGCAAATTGCAGCGCGGTGGAGCCGAGGAAAAGATTGACGACCGAAGCGATGATCAGGCCAAACAGGCCCATGATCAGGAATGAGCCCATTGCGGAGAGGTCGCGCTTGGTCGTGTAACCATAGAGCGACAGCGCGCCAAAGGAGGCTGCGGTCACGAAGAAGGTGCGAACGACGCTCTGGCCGGTGAAGACCAGAAAGATCGACGACAGCGACAGGCCAACCAGCGCCGCATAGCCCCAGAACACGGCATTGGCGGTCGATACCGACATGCGCTCAATGCGGAAGCTGAGGAAGAAGACGGCGGCGAGCGGTGCCAGCATGACCACCCAGCGCAGCGGCGAGGTGTAGAGTGCCGCGCCAAGCGCGGTGAGCATCTTGCCATTACCAAGCTGGGCCACAGCCGCCGACGGGTCGGTGGTGGTCGCCAGAGACGCAACGGCGAATGCCGCGAGACCGGTCACAACCAGACCGATTGCCATCATGTTGTAGACGCCCAGCATATAGCTGCGCAGTCCCTGATCGATAGAAGCGCCAGCCTGCGTGCCTATCGGCCTCTGCTGCGCCTGAATATTACGAAAGTCAGCCATGACTTAAAATCCTCTTGCCCTGTCCCGTCCGGTGTCGGGGCATGTCCCTTTCGGGGCTGCCACCAGGCGCCGCTGGCGGGACTCCAGCATGCCTGCTTGACATTATGGGGATTTTGGCCTGCCCGCACAAGGGCCGAGTGTAAAAAATCGCGCAATTGGTTCACGAAACAAAAAATGCAATTGCCATGCGAACCAATGGGTTAAGAGCCAGACGGGCCGAATATTACAAATCTTTCACAGAATACGCAGCACGATAACCATGAAATTTTACAGGGTGCGCAGCACCTGCGCCGGTTTCTGGCCCAGGATCCGCCATGTTCCGGCAAGGCCGAAACCGATGGTCAAGACAAGCGCAACCGCCACCGTCATCAGTGCCACATCGGGCAAAAACTGCGCCTTGAGCTTCATGACTTCGACAATCACATACCAGCCGGCGATGCTGCCCGCGAGGAGCGCGAAGAGTGCTGTCACAAGGCCCAGCAGCAAATATTCCATGACATAGGCGGCAATGAGTGTCGCGCGCGTCGCCCCCAGTGTCTTGAGCACCACCGCATCATGCACGCGGGCGCGGTTTCCTGCGGCAAGCGCGCCGCCCAGCACCAGAACGGACGCGGCAAGCGCGATGGACGCGGCTGCGCGAATGGCCACGGCCAGTTGCCCGATCAGGTTGTTGGCGACATCGAGCGCATCGGTCACACTGACGGTGGTGATGGCAGGCCATGCCCTGGTCACTTCGCGCAATACGTCCGGTGCCAGATTTTTCTGCCCATCGGGAATGGTCAATGTTGCAAGCCATGTCGCGGGCGCACCGGCAAAGGTGTTAGGCGAAAACACCATGACGAAATTCATCGCCAAGGTTTCCCATTGCACCTGCCGGAAACTGGCGATTTTGGCGGTGATACTGCGTCCCAGCACATTGACGCTCACGGTGTCACCGATCTTCAACCCGAGATCCCGCGCTTCGCGCTCGGCAAAGGAGACGAGCGGCTCGCCCTGATAATCGGCGGGCCACCATTGCCCTTCACTCAATGTGGAATTTTCGGGAACCGTGTCGGAGAATGTGATGCCGCGATCGCCGCGCAACACCCATGCCGCTTCCGCCGCAATGGTCATATCGCGCACATTCTGGCCGTTGAAGGCGGTAATACGCCCGCGCAGCATGGGACCGGTGGTGAGTTTGCCATCCGGCACGATGCCCTCCACAAGCGTCTTGAACGCATCGACATCGCGGTTCTGGATATCGACGAAGAAGAAATCCGGGGCCTGTTTGGGGATATTCTGCGTCACCTGCTGGCGCAGATTGCCGTCGATGAGCGCAATCGCCACCATGAGCGTCAGACCCAGTCCAAGCGACAGCACCACCGAAGGCGTCAGTGCGCCGGGGCGGTGGATATTGCCAAGCGCCAGCCTGAGCGATGTCGAGCGCACACGCGGGACGCGTCGCACCAGCCAGCGTATGCCATCGGCGACAAGGCGCAACACGCCAAAGGCGGCAATCGAGGCGATGATGAAGATCGCCGCCACCCGCCGATCGTAAGCGACATAAAGCGCCAGTCCGGCAAGGGCTGCGATCAACAGAACCGCAAGGCTCAAGTAAAGCAAGGGTGGCAGGCCGCGCTGCTCAAACCACTGTTCGCGGAAGAGTGCGGTTGCCGGAATATCGCGTGCCCGTCCCAATGGAATGATCGCAAAGGCCAACGTCGTGATGAGGCCGAAGACCGCGGCGAGCGCCAAGACTGTGGGGAAGAAACCACCACCTGCGGCAATGGGCAGATAATTGGCGAGTACAGCCCCCGCAAGATAGGGAATGAGGGCTGCAAGCAGAAGTCCGATGACGATGCCGATCAGGCCGATGACCATGATCTGTACCAGATAGACGAGAACCGCGAAACGCGCCGGTGCGCCCAACGACTTGAAAGTAGCGATCACCCCGCGCTTGCCATCGAGATAGGCGCGTACGGCGTTGGCCACGCAAACCCCGCCGACGATGAGCGCCGTCAGTCCGACCAAAGTCAGGAATTCCGAAAAGCGTTCAATATTGGCGCTCAAGGCGGGGGCCGCATTGGAACGTGAACGGATATTCCAGCCCGCATCGGGAAAGTCGCGTGCCGCTTCACGGCGCACATCGGCAATGGCTGCATCGGGTGCGCCATTGGGAAGCGCAACCTTGTAGATATGATCGACAAGGCTTCCCGGCTGGATGAGACCGGACGAGCGCAAGCCATCAAGCGAGACGAGAAAACGCGGCGCGAAGTTAAAGCCAGATGACAGGAGGTCCGGCTCGTTCTCGATTAATGTACGTAGCTCGAACGTGGCCGAACCGAGCAAGACCTTTGCCCCCAGCGACAGCCCCATGCGGTTTAAAAAATCCTGACTGACGGCGGCGCCATAAATGCCGCTCTTTTCCGCCAGCATCGCATCGAGCGGCAGTTGCGGTGCTGTTTTCAATTCGCCATAGAGCGGATAGGCGGCATCGACCGCCTTGACTTCCACCAGCGACTGGTCGGAGCCATCCGGCAATCGCGCCATGGAGCGCATGGTGGCGCTTTGCGCAAATTTTCCCTGACGCTCGATAAAGGCGCGTTCTTCGGGCGTTGCTTCGCGCTGGTTGAGCGCAAAACTGATATCGCCGCCCAGAATGCTCTGGCCTTGCGCGGCAATGCCGGTGCTGACCGAACGGGCCACCGAATTAACGCCGCCGATGGCCGCAACGCCAAGCGCGATACAGGCGAGAAAAATATAAAAGCCGGAAAGCCCGCCGCGCATTTCACGCAGGGCAAAACGCAGGGCAAGGGACAAGGACTTCATACGTTGGCCGCCTGCTTTTCAACGGAAAGAGTTTTTGGCGCAGGTTCTTCGATGCGGCC
>JAATGD010000391.1 GCA_015654965.1 Hyphomicrobiales bacterium | reverse complement strand
TCGTTGAATTTGCCCGAATAGCCGGAACCGGCGCGTGTGACAGTCGCCTTCATCGCCTGTGAGAAGACACCGACGCGGCACGTGCCATCAAGCGTCATGCCAATGGCCTTGTCGGGCGTGGTGCCTGCAAGATTGCAGACGAATTTCGTGCCCTTGTATTTTCCGGCGACAATCTCGCCGGGACCGGACCATTGCCCTTCGATCGTCTGGAAAAATTCCTTGTCCTTATCGGCAGCCAGAACCGGTAGCACGGAAAACGACACAGGCAGCAGCGTGAGGCAGGCAGCGATGCAATTTTTCATAATCGGCTCTGTTCTGGAATTTTGCGATCTCAATGACCGCTATTCCTAATCGTTGTGGTGACGCATGTCACGAACAGAAATCGCACATGCATGGCAAAACCAGATAATCTGATTGTTTAACCTTGAGCCTGATCATCGCCGCGAATGGTTAATGCTTGGTTGTCATCCGGCATTTGGAGCGTCAAAAACGTCAAAATTGCTGTCAATTTTGCGGCTTTGGCTTTTCCGCCCTCTCATTGTTGAGACGCGCCAGATCGCCAATAAAATCCCCGACACCCGGTCGCTTTTCGGCGTTAAAGGGCAGAGGGCGCACCACATCCATGGCCGCAATGCCGATGCGTGCGGTCATCAGACCGTTGACGACACCTTCACCAAGCTTTGCCGACAGGCGCGAGGCAAGACCCTGACCGATCAGTTGCTGGATAACGCTATCGCTCATGGCCAGCGTTCCGGTCACGGCCAGATGCGCCAGCACGCGGCGCACCAGTTTGAGAAAACCGAGCGTGCCGGGGCGTCCGCCATAAAGCTCCGCCAACCGGCGGATGAGGCGGGCGGATTCAAACAGCACATAGCCGATATCGACCAGCGCACGCGGGCTGATTGCGGTGACGATGGAAACGCGCTTGGAAGCCCCCAGAACAAGCGCACGCGCTTCCCGGTCGAGCGGGCGCAGGATTTCGGTTTCAGCAAGACGGACAAGATCGCGACCGTCGATGATATCGTCGCTCAAACTGTCCAGCATCTGCCGCCCACGTGCCGTTTGAGGCAGGTTGGCGGCAATCTTGCGCAAATCATCCACCACCCTGTGCGCGGCTGTCATATCATCATGTTCGACCGCATCCGCCGCTTGGGCGCGAAGGTGTTGCACGGATGCGAGACGCCTGAGCGCCATCAATTCCCGCGCAATGATGGCAATGAATGCCACAAGAGCCACAAGGGCCACGACCAATGCGGTCCAGCCCAGCCAGTCGGAACGTGAAAACAGCGTGCGAATGAGGGATTCGATCCAGACGCCAATGGCAAAGGAGGCGAGAATGCCCAGAGCGCCAAAAAATATACGCCGCAGCGACCAGCCCTTCAGAAACCCGCTTTGCCGCGGAGCCTCAAAGGCCGGGTCGAGAATTTCCAGCTCGGCTGCTTCTTCATCGCTCAAGGCAAAGATATCGGGTTGCACGGTGATCTGTTCAAGATCGGTCACGGCGCGCGGACGCCGCGGCGTTTCCGGCTGTTGCGGGGCAGGGGTCGCGGTTTTCGCCGGTTCCCCGACCTTGAAAGAGGCGGGTTTGCGGGGCGTGTCTTCACTCATGCCAGACGATCTCCGATCAGGAATTGAAGCGCGCGGTCGAGCCTTATATGCGGCAGCGACAGGGTAACGCCTTCAGCGGTGCGTTCCAGCTGCGGCGGGCGGAAGCGCACAAAGCGGATGGCGGGGTCGTCGGGCGATGATTTTTGTTCAAATATTGCATTCGGGTTTTTCGGTAAGTCACCGGGAAATATAGCTTTTTCCGCTTCTCCATCGAAAACTTCGCTGTCAATGCTTTCGCCCTTGAGCGGGACACCGACGATCACCGGCAGATTTTCCTTACCCTGCATTACACTGGCCTCTCGGGTGGCGCGGACCGCCGCCATGGCCAGAACGTCGATCTCGGCACCTGAAAAATTGGCGCGTTCGATGGCGCGTTCCACCAGACGGCGCACAATCGCCTGAAGACGATCGTGGCTTTCGTGATGCAGATGATCGGCCTTGGTGGCTGCCACTAGAATACGTCCGATCTTGCGCTGAAGAAAGCCAGTGAGGATGTTGGACCGGCCGGTGCGGAAACAGGACAATATGTCGGTGAGTGCGCGCTCAAGATCGGCAACCACTGCCCCGCCGGCATTCATGGCCTGCATGGCATCGATCAGCACGATCTGCCGGTCGAGCCGCGCAATATGCTCACGAAAGAACGGCTTGATCACATGCGTCTTATAAGCCTCGTAGCGCCGTTCCATCATGGCGGCCAGGGTGCCGGGCTTGATGGTATCGGGATTGAGGTTGGGCAAGGGCGTAAAGGTCAAGGCGGGCGAGCCTTCAAGATCGCCGGGCATCAGGAAACGACCGGGCGGCAGCGTCGAGAGGGCGCGTTCATCAGCCTTGCCCGCCCGCAGATAGGCGGTAAAACTTCTGGCAAGGCGCTGGGCCGTCAATTCATCCGCCGCATTGTTCGGATTGACGATTGCCGCATCCGCAAGCCATTCGCGTGCCAGATCCTTATGGGTCGGCTCATTGGCCAATGTAAATGAATCGGCACTGAATTCCGCGTAACTCTTGCCCAAGAGTGGCAGGTCGAGCAGCCATTCGCCGGGATAATCGACAATATCGATCGAAAGTTTTCCCGGTGAAAGCCAGCGCCCCCATGCCGAGGCGGTTTCGTATTCAATCGTCAGGCGCAGTTCGGAAATCGCGCGCGTAGAATCAGGCCATATGCGCTCATCAAGCAGTGCGGAAAGGTGCTCTTCATATTGAAAGCGCGGCACGGCATCGTCGGGTTGCTGTTCGAGAATTGCACGCGATATGCGGCCTGACTTATAAGCTTCAAACATCGGCAGCCTGCCGCCATGCAGCATATTATGCACGAGTGCTGTAATGAAGACTGTTTTCCCGGCGCGTGACAGTCCTGTTACGCCAAGGCGCAGCGATGGCGATAAAAGACCGCTCGCCTGATCCGCCAATGTGTCGAGCGCAATCCTTGCTTCGTCACCAATACTGGTCAGTTTTGCCAATGCCATCCTCGTCGGATTAAGGTTTTGCGTCTTGGTCGATACGCCATAAATAGGATTGCACGAATGGCTTTCGCAACAAAATATGCTTACAAAGCCAGAGGGGTAGGGAAACTTTCCAGAAATCCATCGCCCCGTTCGATATCGCTAAGTGGCTTTTTGAAAGATATTTGCGCAAGCCCCGCCGTGGGAAAGCCGGTTTTCAGCCGCATCAGGCTTTCGGAGTTGCCATCCCCGCTCAAGGCCAGCGCCAGATCCTCGATACTGGGATTATGGCCGACCAGCATCAGTTGTCCGACATCACCATATTGGCGGATCGACTGGATATAATCGGCGGCATTGCCATTATAAAGCCTCTCGTCGATGACAGTTTCGATCGCTTGTCCCAGCCTGTCCACCAAACCGGAAGCGGTTTGCCGTGTCCGGAAGGAGCCTGAAAGCACGATTCGTTCAGGCAATAGTCTGGCTGCAAGCATGGATTGAGCCAGTTTTGCGAGCGAATCCTGCCCCTCAGCATCAAGCGGCCTGTCAAAATCCTTCATTCCGGGCGCGGGCCATGCGGCTTTCGCGTGACGCAGAAGATATAAAGTGCTCATTCCTTGTCTTCCCGACCATTTGCCTGATGCATCAATTCTGCCATTTTTTGATGATTACAGCCTATGTCATTCATCGGAAATGCCCTCATGAACGCATGTCCACGCAATTTTGACAGCCGTCGATATGAGTTTCATGCGGCATGATCGGCATGTCTATATATTGATATTATGAAATAATCTTTCTGGAGGCGATTATGTTTTGATCACTCTTCTCTTTTTACCATTTTATACGGCAATATTTCTTTATTTATCGGAAATCGCTCAAAAAATAAGCAGTTAGCCTTAAAAATGACGCTGTAAAAAACCGGGGGTGACGATTGTTTGATGTTGTGTCTCCTGGCGGTTGGACTTATATAACCGCACGCGTCTCCTAGATGTGGGGTGATTCAGAATGAGTGAATTGATCGACCTTGACTATAGGCCCACTGAAGACGAGCCGTTCATGAATGAACGGCAGAAGTCTTATTTCCGTGCGAAACTGATCGCATGGAAAAATGATATTTTGCGTGAAGCGCGTGAAACTCTTGATGCGCTGCAACAGGAAAACGCAAACCATCCCGATTTGGCGGACAGGGCCTCCTCCGAGACTGACAGAGCAATTGAACTGCGTGCCCGTGACAGGCAACGCAAACTGATTTCCAAAATCGATTCGGCGCTTAGTCGTATTGACGAAGGAACCTATGGTTTCTGCGAGGAAACCGGAGAACCCATTAGCCTGAAGCGTTTGGATGCACGGCCAATCGCAACGCTTTCCATTGAGGCGCAGGAACGGCATGAGCGTCGTGAGAAGGTTTATCGCGACGATTGAGCTGATCAAAATGGCATGAATCCAGAAGGGCTGCGGGTGACCGCAGCCCTTCTGCTTTGTGTCTTGATAAGGGTGCCTTACAAAAAATGCCAGCCTGATGGGCTGGCATTCTTCAGGCTTGAAGGCGACTAATTAGCTTCGGCTCAACGCACCCAGACGCTTTTCCATTTCATCCTCGATACTGTCCGCAGGCTTTTTCTTTTCAACCGCCGGAATATCGAGCGATCCGAGCAACTGGCTTTCAAAATCATCGTTTGAAAATTCAGGATCGTGGGCAACGGCTTCCTGTTCGTGCGCCGTAATCTCGGATTCGAGTTCCGCAAGAATGACATTCTCCAACGCGTCATCAAGACCCGAAAGGTCCTCATTCTCAACCGCTGGTGTCAATTCCGGCTCCTTGTGCGCTCCCTTGTGGCCATTGTCAGCACCTTGATGAAAGGGAGGCATCACCGGCTCTACGGGTTTTACGGTCGCCGCTGGCGCATGAACCGGGGCCGGATTGGCCGGAGCGGCCGTGGCTGCGGTCGCAGCAACTGCGGCGGTTGCGGTTGCCACCCCCGATGTGGAACTCACGACGCCGCGCGAAACCTGTCCGAGAGGATAGGCGGGATGCAAGCGCGCGCTCGATTGCGAGGCGGGTGCAGGCTGCGCAGGAAGAATGGTGCGGGGTTGCTGCGTATATTTGGGAGCAGGACGCGGCCTTTGATGAAGATGCGCATTCGGGTTTGCGATGGCTGGCTCGGGTGCTACAGGTATATTCGGGCTTGCGGGGGCTGCTTGTGGCTGTTGTGGGCTAACCTGTTTGGGCGCTTCCTTGTGGACGGCAACAGGGGCTTCTTTCACCTCTTCCGGCCTGTGGTAGACGGGTGGCTCTATCGCCGAGTTCAGTTCGACCGTCGCGGCTTTTTCGGGTGGCGTCTGCAAAGGCAGTGAAGGGTGCTCATCCATGTCGGAGGCAAGCGCCGCCTCATGCTGGCGGAAACGCTCGATATATTCCGGTTCGATGCGTGAATTCTGCAAACGGGTCGGCGTGCGCGATTCCAGAACGATATTCTGTTCCACCACGACATCGGTCGGACCGCCGATCAGCAAAAGATGCTCCACGTCATCGCGCCGGATCAGGACCAGCCTGCGGCGGTTGTCGACCGCTGCGGCATCCATCACCGACAGGCGCGGCTGGCGGATGCGATTGTTGGAGGCTATCCTGTTACGACCCAAACGGCTAATGATCCGGTAAACAATGAAAATCCCGATCATGATGATCACAAAGATAAGCGCAAAGCTGACAATATTCGCGCCGCTTTCCCCAATCATGCCGCTTAGCAATTCCTTCATGCGGATATCCTCTTGAACTCTGGCTCATCATGATGACAAGCTTTGCAGGCTACATATTCCCTGACAATTTTCATTGCTGCCCGATTTGCACTTTTAGGAACATTAGTTGAATTTACATGCCATGGGAATATTTCTTCAAAAAACACAGAATCCGGCCTGTTTGTTCAAAACAGTGAAAAAACAGCCCTGCTTGCAGTGCTTATGCACAGAATCTCTTGTGCTGTTCGTCGATTAACGCATCCTGCGAATCGGATATAGCCTGAGAACAGAGATTTTTCTTGGGCTTCCACCCCGTGGCGAATGCTTGTGGGTGGTGAGCGGAAGGGCCAGCATTGGGTTGCCTGATGAATGAAAAGACGTCCCGGATGAGCGGATTATCACGCAACATGATTACAGCCTGCAAAGCGAAGATTGGCGACCGGAAAGGGGAAGGGGCATGATGTCCAGACAAACGGACAGCGCATATCCAAAGCCTCTTGTGATGCCCCGACGCAATTCCGGCGGTGCGGTGCGGCTGCTCCTTGTCGGCTTTCTGCTGATGGGGCTTGCTATTGTCTATTTTCTGTTCCGCGACCGGCTGGGCGATGAATTTGCCCTCATGCTGATGGGACTTTTGTCCATGGTCGGGGTTTTTTATCTTCTGGGTGCCGCCACAGGCCTCATCCAGTTCAGCCAGCGCAAGACAGGACAGGATCTGGCGCAGTCTTTTATGGATCAGCAACGGGAGGGAACCGTCATTTCCGATGCCCGTGGCCGGATCGTCTATGCCAATCAGGCCTATGCCCATATGACGGGCGTAAGTGAAGCAGACAGTGTGCGTTCGCTCGATAATGTCCTGACCGCCGTTCCCGATGCGTCCGATGCCATTTATCGCCTGACCAATAGCGTGCGCGACGGCTTGTCGGCGCAGGAGGAAATACGTCTTGCGGATGGCCTGACCCATGACGGGCCGCGCTCGCTGGCCCCGGTCTGGTATCGTATCAAGGCAAATCCCATCGAGGCCGGACCTGATTACAAGGGGCCGCTCGTCGCCTGGCAGATCGCCGATATTTCCGATGAACGCGCCGAACAGGAGCGGTTCTTTCAGGAATTGCAGGAGGCGATCAATCATCTAGATCACGCGCCGGCTGGCTTTTTC
>JAATGD010000107.1 GCA_015654965.1 Hyphomicrobiales bacterium | reverse complement strand
GAGAAGGACCGGGTGGGCGTGATCGTGATCGGCCTGCCGATGAACATGGACGGCACCGCCGGACCGCGCGTGCAGGCGACTCGGGCCTTCGTGCGCACCATGCAGCCCCTCACCGACCTGCCCTTCGTCTTCTGGGACGAGCGGCTTTCGACGGTTGCCGCCGAACGCGCCCTCATCGGCATGGACGTCTCGCGCAGCAAGCGGGCCGAACGCATCGATTCGGCCGCCGCCGCCTTCATCCTTCAGGGCGCGCTCGACCGTCTGCGCACGCTGCGCGGCAATGAGGATTAATCAGCCAAATATTTCCTCACCAATGGGTGCGCATATACGATCAAGATTCCTCATCTTTTAAGAGATTCACATTGAAATTGATAACCCGGATGATGTAGCAGAGTTGGCTATCGTCCGGGATATTCAAGCGGGTTGCGGGGATCATGAGAATTATTTCGTGGATAATAGCGTTGGTGATTTTTTTCTATAGCGCGAATGCACGGGCAGACATATTGGTATTTGCAATAGATAAAGATGGTTTATCTTATGATTTGTCGCCCAATAATTATGACAATAGTCCATCTAATTATGACAATAGTTCATCGAACTACGACAATAGTGAATCAAATTACGATAACAGCACATCCAATTATGACAACAGCAAATCTAATTATGATAATTCTAATGCCGGGAATAGGAGATTGGTATTAAAAAAGGATAATAAGTTTCTCGGATATTACGTCTATTCCAAAGGTGGCGTTCTTAACTTTTTTAACAAAACCGGACGCGTTGCTTATATGCCAAACGGCGGACATACACGGAGTATTTTCTCTTCCAGCGGTAATGAATGGTGTGGAACCCTTGGCGAATACAATGGAGAGATAGTCCTTGGTGTAACGCAAAACTGTTTGATAAGATTTTTAGTTGATTGAAAAATCAAACAAATCAACCGTTCTGCCTGCTTACTGACCGCGTATTTACGCACGAGGAGATTCGGCTCCTCGAGTACAGCCAATGAAAGATCACTGAATTCAACCAAAGGCCGGATAAAGCTGGTCGATAATTTTCAGCGAATCATGGCGGGAATCGAGCATGCCGTAGGTCGTGCGCCACTGACCGCCAAGGCGCGTGTCGATAAAGGCTTCCGCCACGCTATCCGCGCCCAGCTGGCGCAATTCGGCGGCAGCGGCAGCAAAGGCCAGTTGCTCGGTCAGAAGCCGCGCAACGCCCTGATCGGTTTCGGTCAGTTGCAGGGCGGCGCGCAGCACATCGATGGTGCCCTGCCCGCGTTCGCCCAGTTGCCCGTCGATCCATTCCAGCACTTCGTCGAAAAGCACTGGCGCACGCGTCAGAACCCGCACCACGTCGAGCGCCATGACATTGCCAGACCCTTCCCAGATCGCATTGACCGGGGCCTCGCGATAGGCGCGCGCCAGATTGCCATCGTCGATATAGCCATTGCCGCCAAGGCTTTCCATGGCTTCATAAAGCAGGTTCGGTGCGATCTTGCACACCCAGTATTTGACCACCGGCGTCATGCAACGCGCAAAGGCCGCTTCCGCGCGATCGCTCGCCGCCATGTCGAAGGCACGCGCCAGGCGCATGGAAAGTGCTGTCGCGCCCGCGACATCAAGCGCCATATCCGCCAGAACCCGGCTCATCAGCGGCTGCTCGATCAAGGGTTTTCCGAAAGCCTGACGATGGCGGGCATGATGAATGGCCTCGGCAAGGCCGGAGCGCATCAGTCCGGCGGACGCTACCGCGCAATCGAGCCGCGTCAGCGTCACCATATCCATGATGGTTTTCACACCTTCATCCGGCGCGCCGACCGGGTAGCCGATGGCGCCATCGAATTCGACTTCGGAGGAGGCATTGGAGCGATTACCGAGCTTGTCTTTGAGGCGCTGGAACAGAAACCCGTTGCCGGACCCGTCCTTGTTCAGGCGTGGCACCAGGAAACAGCCAAGGCCCTCTTGCGTCTGGGCCAGCACCAGAAATGCGTCCGACATCGGCGCGGACATGAACCATTTGTGCCCGGTGATCGAATAAGTGCCGTCCTCGTTGCGCACGGCGCGGGTGGTGTTGGCGCGTAGATCGGTGCCGCCCTGTTTTTCCGTCATGCCCATGCCGAGCGTCAGTCCGGGCTTGGCGGCAAAGGGTTTTTGCGAAAAATCATATTTGCGCGTGAGAATGCGCGGCGACCATTGCTTGTAAAGTTCCGGACTGGCCATCAGCGCCGCCAATGACGCATTGGTCATGGTCAGCGGGCAGAGATGCCCGGCTTCAAGCTGGGCGGTCAGATAAAAACGCGCGGCACGCGCCTGATGGCGGCGTCCGCTCTCCGCCCCGTTGTCTTCCCAGATCGAGCTGTGCAGCCCTTGAGCGATCGAACGGCGCATCAGCGCATGATAGGCTGGATGATAATCGACGAGATCGATCCGGTTTCCCTGCTGGTCATGGGTGCGCAGTTTGGGCAATTCCGTATTGGCCAGCCGCGCCAGATCCTGCGCCTCTGCCGATCCGACGAATCGTCCTGTCTGCTCCAGTTCGCTATGCAGTTCTTTTGAAAACCGCGCCGTAATCTGCATCAGAAGCGGATCGCCCAGATATGCGTTGGTACCCGTTGCAGACGGCGTCTGGTTGGTGACTTCGTGCGTTTTCAAAGGCTTATTCCGTGGGTTAATTGCTATATTCTATGCGTTTTAGAATCGAATTTGCTAAGATTTTGCCATCTTATCCGCAGTTTATCGTTTGAAACACACAGTTTTTCTTTGGGAATCGCCCAATGACATTATAAGGACGGTTGCGGTCCACCTTCCCCGGCCCTATACGGATGACTTGCCATGACAAAACAACCGGCCTCTCCGCTTTTCCCTCACCGCCATCTGCTTGGCATCAAGGGGCTGTCGCCTCTGGACATTCTTTGCCTGCTCGATCTTGCCGATCAGGAAATTGCCGTCTCCCGGCAACCGGAAAAGAAAAAGTCCGTGCTGCGCGGTCGCACGCAGATCAACCTGTTTTTTGAAGCCTCGACACGAACGCAATCCTCGTTCGAGCTTGCCGGGAAACGGCTCGGCGCCGACGTGATGAATATGTCGGTCGGCAATTCCTCGGTCAAGAAGGGCGAAACGCTCATCGACACCGCGATGACGCTCAATGCCATGCAGCCCGATATTCTGGTCATTCGCCATGCTTCAGCGGGTGCCGCAGCCCTCCTTGCCCAGAAAGTCGGCTGCTCGGTGGTCAATGCCGGCGACGGTGCGCATGAGCATCCCACCCAGGCGCTGCTCG
>JAATGD010000061.1 GCA_015654965.1 Hyphomicrobiales bacterium | reverse complement strand
GACCATTCGGGATGCGCTTCCAGCATCGAATCGAATGCCTGACGCAAGACATCGGCGCTGAGATCGGCATGTCCCAGACGCTCGGCAATGCGGTGCATGACCGCCGCTTCAAGGCTCGGCTGGTTGAGGATCGTCGTATAAAGAAACGCGCCCAGAACCGGATCGGACTTGGCGGCTTCTTCTGCTTCGGCAAGGATGGAATGCCAGATCGGATCAACCTGACCCAGACCGGCCTTTTCCTTCAAAGACGCGCGAATTGACATATTCATACTCCAGATTTGCACAATACAACGCCGGACAAAGCAGGATTTTCCAGTCCGGTTCCACTGTGCAACACGTTTTCAACGCGGACTATAGCTTAAAATGCCCGGCCTTGACACCGCAGAATTTGCCACACCTGTTTCAAAAACAAAATGTCATTTTGTCTGGCTCAGAGCGCGTTTCGATCTGATTAGATCAGATCGGCGCGTCTCAATATTTGTTTTAACGCGCATCTTGGTCCGAAAACCGTTTCACACTTTTCGGGATGCGCTCTAAAGCGGATTGTCCTGCAAGAATTCCAGAACCGCCTTTTTATAAACCTTGTCACCCACGGCAAGCATATGATCGCGGTCGGGGATATCCAGCGCACGACCATTGGGCAAAAGATCGACGAGATCATGCGGGCTGCCGGCAATATCGTCGGTCGTTCCCACCGCCACCAGCACCGGCTGCATGATGCGGGCAATGCCTGCTGCCGGCACCAGTTCCTTGGAGGTGATCACGCAGGCCGCCAGAGAAATGCGGTCGCTTTTGGTCTGATCGGCAAATTTGCGGAACATCTGTCCGCGTGGATTGGTGATCGTGCCTGGGTCTTGCGCCAGCAACGCCTCGCCAATAGGTTCCCAGTCGCCAGCACCCGTCACCATGCCGATGCCAAGCCCGCCGAAAACGACGCTATGCACCCGCTGCGCATGTTCGATGGCCAGAAAGGCGGAGATGCGCGCGCCCATCGAATAACCCATGACATGGGCTTTCTCGATCCCCAGATGGTCAAGCAGCGCTGCCGCGTCGGCTGCCATTTTGCTTGGTGTATAGGCTTCCGCCTCATGGGGTTTTGCCGAAAGGCCATGCCCGCGATTATCAATGGCAATAACCCGATAGCCCGCTTCTGTCAGTGTGCGAAACCAACCGGGCGACACCCAGTTGACGATGCTTGAGGATGCAAAGCCGTGAATGAGCAGGATCGGATCGCCTTCGCCATCCTGACGATAGGCAAGACGCAGGCCGTCATGGTCAAAATATTCGGCGTCGAAAGCAGTCAACTTGTATTCCTTCGTATTCTTTTTGATTTTTCGCGATTACGGGCGGCAATCGCCGCAAATCACCTGATGAAAGGCTATATCGCCGCTCCTGATGCCGCTGCGCTTGACCGTACCGGCCAGAAGCTCGACTACAAACGCCGCAGGCTTTTCGGATGAAATGATGTTTTCCGAGAAAGGCACGGCATTTTCGTGGATGGCCGTCACCTTGCCCTTGTCATCCAGAAAAACCATGTCGAGCGGCGAAGGCGTATTCTGCATCCACATCATGATGCGGCGCATTTCGCCAAAGACAAAAATCATGGCTCGACCTTTGGGAAAATCTTTGCGCCACATCAATCCGCGCACCCGCTCGGCGTCGGTATTGGCGACTTCCAATGCAAAGGGAAGCTTGTTGCCATTGGCGGTGACAAAGGTCAGCGGGTCTTTATCTACCGGGAGGCGCATGGGTTCTGCCTCCAGCGCCTGAGCGCCAGTCGCAAAAAACAAAACCATGAGGGCGAGAAAAATACCGCGCATATGCTTATCCGTTAGTGTCAGGCCTATTCCATGCCTTGTTTTGAGATAAGAAACATATGAAAGCAAGCTATAACGCGTCAGGATTTGGTGATCGCAGGGCACCATAAATCGGAGAAGATTTGGGTTATGGCGAGGCGAAAATGGTGATCTTTGAGAACCGGAGCGCAGTGTACGTATAGTACATGAGCACCGGAAGCGCAAAAGAGCGCCATTTGCAGACCGTCAGAACGCAAATATTCCCGATTTAGTGGGTGACGGGAATGGCGGTGCCTATATCGGGGTGGATTTCGGCGGCCATGAGGCCTTTGTCGCCGGTGCCGAAGCGGATGAGGACGACCTGACCGGGGCGCAGTTCCATCATGCCGAAACGGCGCAGGGTTTCCATGTGGATGAAAATATCCTCGGTGCCCTCGCCGCGGGTGAGGAAGCCGAAGCCCTTGGTGCGGTTGAACCACTTCACAATCACCCGTTCCAGTCCGCTCGATGGCGCCACCGTCACATGGGTCCGTTGCGGCGGCAATTGCGCGGGATGGGTGGCGGTCGAGCTATCCATCGACACGACACGGAAACATTGCAGTCCACGTTCGCCCTGACGCACTTCACAGACAATGCGCGCGCCTTCCAAAGCGGTCTGGAAACCATCGCGACGCAGCGATGTGACGTGGAGCATGATATCGTTCAGGCCCGGCTGGTCCGGCACGATGAAGCCGTAGCCCTTGGCCACGTCGAACCATTTGATGTGGCCGGAAACTTCAACAATGTCGCCCAGCTCTTCCGAGGCGTGCTGGCTGTTGAACTGGTCATCTGACACAGACTTGTCCGCCATGCGTTCGCCCCTCCTCTGTTTTGCGTTGCGATACAGACTTGATTCTTAATCTGGAGAATAACACTTCCTTAACCACTGGCGGCAAGCCCTAACTTTATTCGTCCCCATGAAGAATATGGAGTTTGCAATTTCATGGTTATTTTTCGTGAACTCTAACAACCAAAAGAAACTCTGGTTGTAGAAAACCGGGGACCATTTGCTATATGCAGCAACAGGAACCAGTTTTCCCGCAATCGAGCGGGCAAGCGTTGAGGAGAAGAACATGCGTTATCTGCACACCATGGTCCGTATTCGCGATATCGATGAATCGCTCAATTTTTATGTGAACAAATTCGGCCTTGAGGAAATTCGCCGCACGGAAAACGAAAAGGGCCGCTTCACGCTGATCTTCCTTGCCGCCCCTTCTGATGCTGGCACGGCCAAGGAAAAGCGCACACCCGAACTGGAACTGACCTATAACTGGGACCCGGAAACCTATACGGGCGGGCGTAATTTCGGCCACCTCGCCTATGAGGTCGATGATATTTATGCCGCCTGCCAGAAGTTGCAGGAGCAGGGCGTGACCATCAACCGCCCGCCGCGCGATGGCCATATGGCTTTCATCAAATCGCCCGATGGCATTTCCATCGAACTGATCCAGAAAGGCGAACGCCTTGCCCCCCAGGAGCCATGGGCATCGGCTGAAAATATCGGCAGCTGGTAAGCATAAAAAAGCCCCGCTTTTGCGGGGCCTTTCAATTTCAGATCAAATCAGGACTATTCCGTGCCCTGAATGGCGGCCAGCAACCAGTCGCCACCATCCACGCGCGTAAAGGTCCAGACTTCCACGCTTTCAACCGGCTCGTCCGGGTTGCCTTCAACCACGGCACCCGTATTGCGATCAAGCATGACGTCGATGGCCGAATAACGGATGGCGACCGTCGCATAATCGACATTGCCTTCGCGCCAAGCCTCGGACACGTCACCCTGCAAGAGTTTGACGTCCCTGACTTCATTGCGCTTGCCACTGGAGGCGATTTCACCGAGTTCTTCGGCCAGATAAGACATGACTTCCGGTGTCGTCAGCTTGCGCAATGCCGCATAGTCCTCGCGGCCATAAGCGCTCTGGATTTCCGAAAGCATCTGTTCAAAGCGGTCCAGCTCTTCCTGACCAACATCCATTGGCTCTTCTTCAACAACCGGCGCTGCCGCCTGCTTGGTACCAAAGGGATTGACCGACGGTGTGCGTCCGCCAAAATTGCCTGCGGGCGCTGCATTTCTGGCCGAACCAAAACCTTGCGCTCCGCCAAAAGCCTGCGACGCATTATGACCGGCAGCCGCAGCCGCTGGCTGACGACGATTGGCAAACATGCGCATGATGAACATGGCCGCAAGCGCAATGAGGCCGATCTGCAAGAGCAGGCCGAACATGCCCGCCATGCCGCCGAAACCATGGCCCATCAGCATACCGATCAGGCCGCCGACCAGAAGACCGCCCAGCATGGAACGACCGAAATTGCCGAACATGCCGCCTGCCCGCTGGCCCTGCGCGGCACCTGCTGCCGGACGTGCGCTCTGGGTAGCACCTGTATTGGGCGTCATCGAACGCTCGATGGGGGCTGCATTGTTGGGCGCGGTGCGTGTCGGCGCGGGGGCCTGCCAGGTTCGCGCGCCACGGCTGCCGAAACCGCCACCGCCTGCACGGCGCGCCT
>JAATGD010000320.1 GCA_015654965.1 Hyphomicrobiales bacterium | reverse complement strand
TGGCTGCACTTCGGGATGTCAAAGGCGTCGCAATTCTTGCGGCAGATACGGATGGATCTGACGGGGGCGCTGGCTTGCCTACCGACCCGGCTGGTGCGCTCATTGATAGCTCGACATTTGCCGCTATGCGCAAACTCAATCTCAATCCGATATCTTATTTAGATAGGAACGATTCCACAGCCTTTTTCGAGCAATTGGGCGCGCTACTGCTGACCGGACCAACACTAACGAACATCAACGACATTCGGGTCATCTTGGTAGATTGAGATTTGCTGCCTAGCATTTATGAGCCCAAAGCCCTTAAGCGCCGGTTCAATGCATTATTCTGGATGTGAGGATGCGAAGCGTTCTAAAGTGAGGGTCATGAACATATCGGCAGATAATTTAGTCCATACTGGCGACATGGTGAAGATTCAGGGCGGCACATTCCTGATGGGATCGGATAGGCATTATTCGGAGGAAGCGCCAGTACACCGTGTTAATGTCGATTCATTCTTCGTCGACAGGACGCCCGTCACTAATCGTCAGTTTAAGGCGTTCGTCAAAGAGACAGGCTACGTCACTGTCGCCGAAAAAGTGCCAGAAGCCCAAGACTACCCGGACGCATTGCCGAACATGTTATATGCGGGATCGCTCGTTTTCTCGCCGCCCTTGCGTGTCACTAATCTGCAAGATTGGGGGCAATGGTGGACCCTCATGAAAGGTGCGAACTGGCGTCATCCCTATGGTCCTAAAAGTAATATCAATACGCTTGATAGCCATCCCGTGGTTCATGTCGCCTATGCAGACGCACTCGCCTACACAAAATGGCGCGGAAAAGAGCTCCCCACCGAGGCCGAATGGGAGTTCGCTGCGCGCGGTGGTCTTGATGGAATGGAGTATGCATGGGGCGATGAGTTCACACCAAATGATCAGCATATGGCCAACACTTGGCAGGGAAATTTTCCGATCGAAAATCTTGGTACGGATGGATTTGCACGCACTTCGCCGGTGGTGGCGTTTCCGCCGAACGATTATGGCCTTCATGACATGATCGGGAATGTCTGGGAATGGACGACCGATTGGTTCGTCCCGCGCCATAATGCCGATGCACCAAAAGCGTGCTGCGTCCCGCAAAATCCACGCGGTCCTCGCGAAGAAGATAGCTTTGATCCGGCGATGCCGGATATCAGAATTCCGCGCAAGGTGCTGAATGGAGGATCGCATCTGTGCGCACCGAATTACTGCCGCCGTTATCGGCCCGCAGCGCGGCACGGCGAGTCTATAGATACGTCTACAAGCCACGTTGGCTTTAGATGTGTGGTTCGGAGCGGCTGACGAAAACTGAGGGCCGCTGGCAAAAAGCAAAGGCTTCTAAATTGGTGAACTATATCGACCCCACCCCGCCAGCGGCGCAGCGGTTCTATCTTCGGTACTGCCGCACATGCGAGGACGCCGCGCAACTTCCGATCCGGAATTTTTTTGCCAATCCTGAACGACTGTTTGCGATGAGGGTCGAGATTGCGCGTGGAATTTATAGACTGTTTATCTATCTCTCCAGCGAGACTATGGACGCATTTCCCGATGTAATCGACTATGGTAATTTCTTTTCGAGTTTTCGATGAGCGCAGTCTGGAATTCCACAGTCGGTTAACCGGGACACTTTAGCAGCACCATTAATTCGACGGTCTTAAGAATTTGTAAGGCAAGCTCGCCTGTCTTCTTCTGAGGCAATTGAAGCGTTCAGGCTCGTAGAAGGCACATTCAGATCTTTTAAATCAATTAAACCCGACACGGGGTCTTTTTCGAGATCAAGCGCGGAAGTCTATACTTTTCGAGATGGTAGACCGCCCTATCTGGCTGTTTTGGCGGAATCCATGCAGTTGGTACCGCGCGAGGATAAATACGCCAGATATGTGGAAAGCGGCGATCTGGATGCCATTGCACATGAGTTGGAAGCCAAGGCGAAAGAACGAGGAATAAATCCTAACCATGCCCGCCGCGCTATTGTCGCTAATTTCTCACGACGCACTTAGTCCTTGATCTCAGAGCAACAGCGAGCGATGCACAAACGTATTGGTGTTATTGAGACAGATGTGCTGATTATCGGCGCAGGCCCCTGCGGACTGTTTGCGGTTTTCGAATTGGGGCTGCTCGATATGCGCGTGCATCTCGTCGACATCCTCGACAAGCTGGGCGGCCAGTCCCGGATATCTCTCAAAGAAAGCCGCTAAGAGAAGCATCTTTTGAGACTGATACTATAAAGGCTTGAGCGTCCCAGTTCGCCCTTCAGCCATGTGTCATGATAAATTAATATCCCAGCGCAAAACAGTAGAAACACTCCCATGATCACGATGCCCGGAAGGCCGATCTTGTCCGGAGCTTTCTCAATATCCCATCCGACTTTGCTGCTGATCGCACGGCGCGGCCCCCCGCGCGCTTATGCATGTACCGAAAAGAGTGGAGCAGAAGCTCACAAACTAGTCACGCTTCTTCGTCTGGAAATAGCGCGCGGGGTGCAAAGTCAGATCGTGAAAAATCCTGGGCGCAATAGTCGCCACCTTGATAGCGTTCTGCCGCAGGCTTGCCGCTTGTTTTGCCAGTCAATTCGGGAACAAAACGGTCAGCGCTATCCTGCGGCTCCCAGCCGATGTCAGCGCGGCCATCCTTGCGCCACCATGTCATGCGGCTATTTTTCGAAACGCCCCAGATGACAAGGCAGCCGGTTTGTCCGAGGCTGGGAGCAAGGGTGCTGCGCTCCACAAGCCTCGTAAGATCATCATAGGAAAACCACGTGCTGAGCATGCGATCATCCTGCGGAGCGGGTGTACAAGAGCCAATACGCAGGAACACACTTTCCACGCCGTGTTTGGCCCAGTAGAGCCGCCCCGTCAGTTCGCCATAGGCTTTCGACAGGCCATAATATCCATCTGGCAGGAAATACGAGGTGTCGTCGATCACCTCGTCCCGCTCGTGGAATCCGATCGTGTGATTGGAGGATGCAAAGACCATCCTTGCGCCCTCCCGCCGAGCGGCCTCGTAAACATGGTAAAGTCCCCGAATATTGGGTCCAATCACTGTCTCGAACGGTCGCTCTACGGAAATGCCTCCGAAATGCAAGATGGTGCCGCAACCTTCCGCTAGGCGGAGAATTGCGGCGCCATCATTGAGGTCGACGCGCGTGAAGCTTGCTCCTTCCGGCAAGGCGTCGGGAAAGGTCACAATATCGGTGAGCCGCAGCGGCCAGCCTCTGGCGGACAATGCCCTGACCAGAACTCGGCCCAGCACACCCGAAGCGCCAGTCAGCAGTACGGGCTTCAGGATCGCCATGCGCATTGCCTCCAGCAAATTGCCGTCTATTCGGCAGGCTGCTCTACCAGCAGGGTGCTCTTTGTCGGGCGTCTCACGAAAATGGCCATGGCCACTACACCGGCTACAGCTATCGTCGAGGCAACGACGAAAGCACTACTATAACCGCCAAGGTATTGCACGGCCAGGCCGGTCGCGGTGGGTCCGATGATGCCGGAAATATTGCTGAGCAGGTGGATAAAGCCGCTAACTCCGCCCACACGCGCCTGAGGCACAAGTTCATGAATCGTCGCCCAGCAAGATTGGACGGAGGCAGTCAACATCATCACTGCGAATGCGATGAGTGATACCGCCATGGTAGCGCTCGTGGCCATGTTCACCGTTAGCAATGCCACCGCTGCCATAGCGAGAGGAATAATGGTGCAGAGTTTGCGGGCGGTAATAGGATTTTCCATGCGCTTGTAAATGAAATCTGCCACAACGCCGCCGCCGACATACCCCACAAAGCCGCAGACCCAGGGAATGGCAGCCACGAATGCCATTTGTTTCACAGGTAAATGCAGTTCATTCGTCATGTAGCTCGGCAGCCAAGAGAGGAAGATATAAAGCGTGTAATTCACGGCAAACATGCCGAGGCTGAGCGAGAGGATGCTGGGCAGCGTCAAATAATGGCGTAAAGGCTTCGCCGCATCTTCCGGCACAACATCGTGTGCACGGCTTTTCGCGATCATCTCGATTTCATCCTGCCCGACACGTGGGTTATCGGCGGGATTGTCAGTCATCAGCCTTCGCCAAGCGACAACCCAGAATAGTCCGGCAATACCGATCACGAAAAAAGCTATACGCCAGCCATAGGCGATGGCCAGCAGCCCGACTACCGGTGCGGCGATTGCGCTGCCAACCGTTTGGCCTGAAAAAGTGAAACCGATGGTGCGCGAGGTTTCCTCGCGTGGAAACCAGGTTGTAATGGTGCGGTTTGTGGTGGAGTTCATCGGCCCTTCGGCGACGCCGAAGAGAGCGCGCACAACCAGCATCGAGGTAAAGCCACTTACCGCGCCGGTCAGGGCGCACAAAATGGACCAGGCCGATGCCGCCCAGCTATAAACCGCGCGTGGACCATAACGGTCGGCGAGATGGCCGCCTACAAAGGCGAACGCAGCATAGCCGAAGAAGAAAGTGCTGAAGATCAGCCCTTCTTGCGAGGGTGACAGTCCAAGCTCGTCTTTCACGAGCGGCGCAGCCACGCCCAATGCGGCGCGGTCCATGTAATTAATGACACCTCCGACAAACAGCAGAGATGCGATCACAAAGCGGTATCGTCCCGTTCTCACATTCATATTTTGCTCCTCCCTTGCTACCGCTATTGCGCGGCTTATAATTTCTGATGCAGCGTTCTCATCGGGAACGCGGTTTCCGTCCTATAGAAAGGCAATCGTGCTCGGGCTGAGGGACGGTAGGTCCTGGCTCAGCCGAGTTAGAGTGCCGTCGGTTGAATCGATGCCAAAGAAAATGAGATTGTCGCCTTGCTCATTGGCAACGATGAGCTGCGTTTCATCGGCGGAAAGAGTGATAAAGCGCGGATCGCGGCCGTCCGAAGGCGTCCACCGCACAGAAGTGATGCGTCGTGCCGCACTGTCATAGCTAAAGCAGACAATGCCATCCTGTCCGCGGTTGGAGGCATAGATGTATTTTCCGCACGGCGTCACGGCAATAGCAGCGGCAGTGCTTGCACCGAAGAAATTCTCCGGCAGCGTGCTGTCTTGTTGCAGCGGAGTTAGTGTTCCGCTGGTCGCATCCCAGCGGCAGAGCGCCAGCGATGACTCCAGTTCGTTGACCAAAAACGCCACGTCTCCGTGTGGGTGGAAAGCGATGTGGCGTGGCCCCGCGCCGGGACGAAACGTGGCACGGCTGATAATGCGGAGACGCTTGTCGGTTTCGTCAAAAGCCAGAGTGAACACGCAGTCCAGTCCTTTGTCCGGGACAAGGAAAAACTTTCCCGACGGATCCGGCACGATGTGATGTGGATGCGAGCCGCGCTGCTCGTGCCGGTGAGGCCCGACCTCTCCAGGTAGTTCGAGGAGATCGATAAAGGAGAGCAATGTTCCATCCGGCTCCACCGGCAGAGCCGCGACGGAGCCGCTGGCATAATTTGCCACCAGCAAAAATCGACCAGACGCGGTCAGCGCCTGGTGGACGCCATTCATTCCGCCCGTGGCGGCCCGGCCTAAAAGACTCAGTGTACCGGTTTGCGAATCAAGCCGAAAGGCGCTGGCGAAATCTGAATCGCCATGCACGGCATAAAACACGCTGCGCGAAGGATCGCTGACCAGGAAGGACGGGTTGACGAGATTGCCCACATGTCCCGTTTTATTCCATCCGCCCGCATCGATTCTGTAAGTGTCGATGCCTTGACCGCGCGCTTTGCGTTTCTCGGTGGTAAAGCTTCCGACGAACGCATACGAGGCGACGCTACTCGAAGTTCGAAATGTGCTTGATCCAGCAACTTTAGTGTCCATAGACGCATCCTCATTATGATAATCCCGCCGCCTTATTATTTTTATTGGCGGCGGGATGTGGCCTGACTGTCTGTTGTTGACGTTCAGGCAGCTGC
>JAATGD010000069.1 GCA_015654965.1 Hyphomicrobiales bacterium | reverse complement strand
ATCGGCTTCGATCAGCGCGGACGCTCCCGATGGCGCCAGCGGGCGCGGCAATCCCGGTTCGGGCTTTAACGGCACGAGATATTCAGGCGGCAGCGATGGAATCCTTGCCTTTTCATCGGCAGGCTGTTCGGCAATCTCGGTCATGCCACGCGGCGTATTGCGATAGCGCCGTGCCGTGATCCCCGATACCGGATGCACAAAGGTTTCGGCCTTGGTGGTGAGCGCATCCTCAACCAGCCGATGCCATGTCTCGCCACTTTCACGGCTGCCGCGATAACCGCAGACGATCAGCCGATCCTCGGCACGGGTCATGCCGACATAGAGAAGCCGCCGATATTCTTCCTCGGCGCGGGTTTTGAGCATCTCGATTTGGGCGGAGAGAAAGCCGGTCTGGAAAGCCGCATTGGGCTGCCATAAAAAACCCTTCACAGGCTGACCATAACTATCCAGATCAAAGGGAATGAGTTTTGGTGCACGGCTTCCGGTCCAGACCGCACTGCCCGGATCGACAAGGAACACCACGGCCCCCTCAAGACCCTTGGCGGCATGGACCGTCATGATGCGTACTTCATTGCGCCCCTGATCAAGTTCGCGCTTGATTTCGGGTGATGCGGCGTCGAGCGTTTCCAGAAAGGCCTGCAACCCCGGCAGACCGGCGCGCTCGGCGGAGAGCGCATAATTCTGGAATTCGTCGATAATGTCACCCGCTTCCGGCCCCAGTCGCGCCAGAAGTTTTCGCCTTGCGCCATCCGCGCTCAATATCCGCGCATAAAACTCGAAAACCGGCATGGTGTCGGCCATATTGCGCCAGCGGCTCAAGGTCTTGTGCACGGAAATCAGCGCCGGATCGTCGAGCGAGGCGTGATAAAGGCGCTCGAACAGCGTTTCCGCCACGCCTCGTGGGTGGGCAAGCGAAAACAGCCGGTCATCGTCCCAGCCGAAGAGCGGGCTTTTGAGCAGCGACGCCAACGACAGATCGTCGGATGGCTGCAACACGAAGCGGCCCAGTGCCATCAGGTCCTGAATGGCGATATGGCTGGTGAGTTTGAGACGGTCGGCACCGGCCACCGGCACCGAAAGATTTTTCAAGGCACGCGAAAGCGCGGGCATGAACTGGTCGCGCTTGCGCACCAGCACCATGATATCTTTGGGTGCAAGCTTGCGGTTTTGCCCCGGAATAGTTTCGCCGCGATCAAGCCAGTAACGGATGGTGTTCGCAATCTGCTCGGCAAGCCGGACGGCGGGTGCGGCCAGATGATCGACGGGAATGCGCCAGTCATCCGGCTCATCCACTGCTTCCGGCGTCAGCATGTCCCAGATTTCCACCTCTCCGGGCTCGTTTTGCCGGATGGCGGAGTGAACCGTCGCGCCCGACAGCCCGCGATGCGCTTCAGGGCGTGCAAAAACCTCGTCGACCGCTTGCAAAACATCAGGTGCGGAGCGGAAGGAGAAATTGAGGCTGACGCGCTCGAATTGCAGTTCCGCATCCTGCGCCCGAAGGCTAACCGCCCTGCCCTGCGCGGCAAAATCCTCCGGCACAGCACCCTGAAACGAATAGATCGACTGTTTTTCATCACCCACCGCAAAGAGCGTACGCTGCACATTGCGCTGGCCAAGGCCCGAAAAAAACTCTTCCGAAAGCATGCGGATGACCTGCCATTGGTCTGGGCTGGTATCCTGCGCCTCATCGACCAGAATATGATCGATGCCACGGTCGAGCTTATATTGCACCCATTGCCCTGCCCCGTTACGCGCCAAGAGCGCCACGGTGCGCGTAATAAGGTCTTCAAAGTCGAGAAGCCCACGCCTGCGCTTCAAATCATGATAACGTTGCAGGAGATTATCGATCAGCGTCAGGGCTGCAAGATTGAGCCGGATGAGCCGCAGTTCCTTGATGCGGTCGAGCCCCAACTCGATGCGCGATGCGCTCGCGTTAAACTCTTCCTCGAAATCCGGGAGCAGTTTTTTGACAGCAGCCGAGCCCACATAAGAGCCGGACTTGGCCTCGCCGGTCGCTTTGAGGAAAGCTGCGCGCAGCACGGCTTCCTTGTCGGAAAAGCTTTTTACCTTGTCATAGCGCTTCAACTGCAAGGCAAAATCATGGGCTCGGGCCGCACCCTTCTGGATCGACAGGATGAGATCGAGCGCATCGTAGGAAAATTCAGGCACCGGCCATAAATCATCAAGCAGATCGGCCTCGGTGGTATCCGTCCTGAAGCGGAAAGTTTTGTGCAGGGCTTCGCTGCGCTCCCCCGCATCGCCAAGCGCTGCAAGATAGGTCTGCAAGCCGTTGCGGCGGCTGACCGCCTCATAAAGCAGGGATTGCAGGCCCATTTCACCTGCCGCTTGCATGACGTCGGCAAAGGCCGCTGCCAATTCCGCATCACCGCCACCATGGGCGGTTTCAAGCAAGGTGCGGCGCGCCTCGCCGACGAGAGCGGCCTGCATGAGATCGTCCATCATCTCAAAATGACCGGCAATATTGGCTTCCAGCGGGAACTGGTGCAGGATGGCTTCGCAAAAGGCGTGGATGGTCTGGATTTTCAGCCCGCCCGGTGTTTCCAGCGCGCGCGCAAAAAGCCTGCGTGCCACGGCGAGCCGTGCCGCGCCCGGACGCCTGCCCTCAAGTTTGATGAGCCGTTCGGCAAGATCATGATCGGGCAACACCGCCCATTCCGACAGCCGCGCAAAGACACGGTTCTGCATGACGGCAGCTGCCGCCTTGGTATAGGTGAGGCAGAGGATTTTCGATGGATCCGTGCCTTCAAGCAAAAGCCGGATGACCCGCTCGGTCAGGACATGCGTCTTGCCGGAACCCGCATTGGCCGACACCCAGACCGAGGCTTGCGGATTGGCGGCACTCGCCTGTGCCGCGATGGTTTCGGGCGGAATGATGCGTTGTTTTTTCATTCTCCACCCTCCCCGCCGCTGTCACCCCCGGCGGACCATTCCAGCACACGTGCCAGATGATCGTAATCGCCCGTCAGGTCGGTTTCACGGAACGGCAGCGCGCGCGAAAGATAACCTTTAGCCGGATTCTGATATTCGGCCAGCAATTGCGCCAGACGCTGCCATGCTTCCTCGCCCAAAGCGGGCGCGGTCTTTTCCGAAGGTGGCCTTCCGATCTTGAGGATCGATTCAGGCTTGACCTCGCCGCCCGCCCTGAGCCGAACATAGGTCAGATCCGAAGCCCGCACCGGTCCCAGATCGCGGAAAGCGCCGCGCACCAGAAGGGCGGCTTCAAGCGCCAATTGCGGTGAAAGAAGCACATGCGCCTGACGTGGCGAAGGTGTCGAGCCGGTCTTGTAATCTATGACCTCCGCGGTGCCGTCACGCATCAGATCGATGCGGTCGGCGCGGCCCGACAAGGTGACGCCAAGACTTTCAACCTCGCGCTTGTCGGATGCAATTTCAGCAAATCGGGTCGCGACGTTATAGGCGCGCTCGCGTTCCCATGCAATGAACTGCGGAACAAGAGCAGTAAAGCGCGGCCACCACACGGCTTCGATCTCGATGGGCAGGTCCATTTCGGCAAAAAACTGCTGGCCGAATTCTTCCAGTTGCCGTTCCGCATCCCGCGACATGGGATCGACGTTTTCCTGCGTGAAATGGCCCAGAATATCGTGAAACAATGTGCCGCGTTCTGCCGCCGCCGGATCGCGGATCAATGGCTCCAGCGGGCGCAGTTTGAGGATTTTTTTTGCGAAGATCGCATAAGGGTCACGGCGCAATGTTTCGATTTCGGTCACGGAAAAATGTCGGGGCCGCGCACTAAGCGGGGGTGCAGGTTGCGGTCTTGGCACGAAAGGCACGTCCGGCGCCTGATCGATTTCCCGCGCCCAGTGGATGAAGCGGCTCCCCCGCTCCCGCATATCTTGCGTCACATCCGCGCCTAACACCGTTTCCAACCGCTGCAACCAGCGCGAGGGAACGGTGGGGGCATTGTCCGAACGCTGCGCGCGGGTCAGGACCACATGGTCCATGCCAAGCACCATCTGGAAATCATGCGCGGCTAGGCCGGTACGCCGCTCGGGCGGGTCGAGCGCGATCATCGCCTTCATCGGGCGCGACATGAAGGGATCGTTGCGCGTCTTGGCAGGCCAGCTTCCTTCGTTCAAGCCACCCACCACAATGGTATCAACCGTTTGTAGCCGCGCTTCCAAGGCACCCCATATGAAAACACGCGGATGCCCGCCCGGATGCGGTTTGACCGTCTCGCCCGACATCAGCGCTTCGAGAATGGCCGGCCATTCGGCGGCTTCAAAATCGAGCTGCGCTTCACTGGATAGCAATTGCCGCAGGAAGGAGGCGAGTTTTTCGCCATGTTCGCCGGAATAATAGCGCGTGACACTGCCATCCTCGTCACGTGCCAGATTTTCCAGCGCTTCGACGCTCACGCGGGTGATCTCGGATATTTCCGTTCGTCGGTTAAGAACTGCAAAGGATGCCAATGGCGCAACCGCTTCAGAAAGCCTGACGCAAAGATTACGCGCCGCCTCGATCATCTCCGGCGTCACCGTGGCATGCCATGCGGGCTGCCATTGCCGGTCGGCATTTTCCGCCATACGTCGGTCGAAAAAAGTGGGCAGATCGAGGATCGAAGCGCGGCCCGTGCCACCCCGGAATGCCACCAGTTCCAGTGTTTCAGCGGCCAGTCGCCATGCGATGCGCTTGCCACCAAGCAGCAGTTTGGGATGCTTGACGAGTGCCAGCAGCGCCACAGGATCACCGGGATTGAACACGGTTTCGACCATGAGGCGCAAAAGCGTCGCCGTCTCGATATCGCGCAAATGCCGCCCGCCGGAATCATCGGCATCGATGCCAAAACGCGCGAGTTCTCCCACCACGCGACGCGCCAGATTGCGGTCGGCGGTGACAAGCGCTGCCGTCTTGCTTTCATTCTGGATGGCATCACGCAGTGCCAGCGCCACGCTCAACGCTTCCTCGCGCTCATTGCTGGCTTCGATCAGATCGATTCCTTTTGCCGACTGGCGCAACGCCTGCGGCTGCATGGCTTCATCGACGTTGAGCAGACTCCACTGATCGGTGGTTTCCGCAGGCCTCAGGGCTTCGCTCACCACCCGTTCCAGCACCCGCTTGTTCTGGGGCATGGCTTCAATATGCTCGACATCCTCACGCAAGCTTTGCGTGGCCTGAAGGAGCTTATAGAGACCATATTGCGGATGACCGAAAGTGGACGGATTGTCTTCCGCCTCCCCCAGAATATTCCACGCAGCCTTGTCCAGATCGCGGTCCAGCCCCGGCAAAACGACAGCGCCATTCGGCAAGCGGGCAATTGTGGAAATCAGTTCAGCCGTGGCCGGAATGGAGCCGGTGGAACCGGCAACGATCACGGGACCGGACGGCGGATTGTCACGCAGTCGCCGCACCTCGCCAAAAATCAACTCGTTGCGGTGGGCCGCCGGATTGGACAATTTGCGCTCTTCCAGAATATCCGGCCAGACTTTTGTCACGATATCGAGAAAGCCGAGCGTCACCTGCCACCAGTCGGCAAGATCGTCCGGCGCAATCGTTGCAAGTTCGCTCCAGCGCGCATTGTCGGTTTCCACCTGATCCATCAGGCCCGCCAGATCACGCGCCAGCCAGATGGCATCAGAGGTCGTGGCGGGAACCGAAACATCATCGACGCCGAACAGAGCACGCACATGCGCAGGCAGGGATTCACGCCATGGACGAATGAGCCGCGCCAGCAGCAACAGCCGTTCGGCATTACCGATGGGCGGATTGAGATCAAATACAGAGGACGTGGATGCATTGAAAAAGGCCGCGTCTTCATCGACATCGCCCAAGGGACGAATGGACGGCAGAACAGCACTTTTAGCCGGATTCATATCGACCAGAATAGAACGCAGGCTACGCGCCGCACGCCGGGTCGGCACATAGATGGTGGCAAGGCTGAGTGCCAGTGGATCGGCGCTGTTGCCGGGAAAACCCGCGATCAGACGCCCATCCAGAAGTGCTTTCGCAAAGGCAGGCAGAAAGGGCGTACCGGATGGAATGGAAAACAGTTTTGGTGTTCTCATATCTCCCCCTCAAGCCAAAGCGGAAAGAGCTGCCTCCGCCTCACTGATCGCCTCCGGCGTTCCAACCGTCAGCCAATGCCCGCTCATCGGCATAGCATATAACCGACCAGCGGCAATTGCCGCATCGAAATAGCGATTGAGCGAGGCAACGCCCGGCTCGGCAGTCGCAAAAATGCGCGGATGAAGGATGGCTGCACCCGCATAGATGAGTGCCTCTCCCGCAACATCACGCGCGCGCCGCAAACGGCCGTCATGGTCTACAACGAAATCGCCCTTGCCATCATAGCCGGTCGCCTGCGTAAGTTTTGCCGTCATCAGCAGAATATCCATGCGAGCATCGTCCCATGCCTCGGCCAGCGCCGTGATGTTGGGTTTTGCTTCATCGCCTACCCAGAACGTATCCGCGTTAAGCACATAAAAAGGCTTGTTGCCGAACTCAGGCAGGACATTGATGATGCCGCCCGCCGAATCGAGAAGTAGATCGCGCTCATCAGAAATGGTGATGTGTGGTTGTTTGCGGTCGCCTAGATATTCAATCAGTTTGTCGGCTAAATAATGTACATTGACGATTGTATTCGCTACACCGGCTTGCGCCACTGCATCCAGTCCCCAATCGATCAGCGGCTTGCCCGCGACGCGCACAAGCGGCTTGGGTATCGTGTCGGTGATCGGTCGCATGCGCTTGCCCAGACCAGCTGCCAGCATGATCGCCTGATCAGGCATTTTCATTGCGTGCCTCTTTCTGCAAAAGACCAAGATCGTCAAACCAGCTTGCCACGGGTGCCATGACCGGATGCTTTAACACACGGCCAAGATAATCGTGGATGCGCGGCAGATGTTTCAAATAGTCGGGCTTGCCATCACGCTCATCAAGCCGCACGAAAAGCCCCAGCAGCTTGGCATTGCGCTGTGCGCCCATCGCGGCATAGGCCTTGCGAAACAGGTCTTCATCAAAAGTGTGGCCAAGCTTGCGGCGTTCATCGCAATAGGCGGCCACCACCGCCTGTTCCAGCGCGAGCGAAATCGTCACACGCGCATCAAGCGCCAGGGAAGCGACGTCATAAGCGGCAGGTCCGATCATCGCATCCTGAAAATCAATCGTGCCGATACGGTCCTTGCCGGCTCTGTCGCCAAGCCAGAACAGGTTTGGCGAATGATAATCGCGCAAGAGAATGCTCTTTTCGACATCCGACAAATCGACAATCACCTGATCCCAAGCCGCCTCAAAGGTCTGCTTTTCAGCCTCCGTCAAAGGACGCCCCATCATGCGCGGCGCATACCATTGACCGACAAGGCTGACCTCGATCATCATGGCATCGCGGTCAAAGGCGGCAATCTCATGATCAGGATAACCGCGGACCGGCACCCGATCCGGCCATGAAACGCCATGCAGATGCGCAAGAAAACGGGCTGCGGCTTCGTAACGCTCAAGGATAGGTTCGCCCGAGGACGCACGAATGCCTCCGGTTCCCAGATTTTCGAGAATAAGAAAACCAGCATCGAGATCGGCGGCGCGCATCTGCGGCACGCGAAAGCCTTTTTCGCCAAGCAGGCCGTCGATTGCCACAAAGGCCTGAATATTTTCCGCAAGATGCGCAATCTGGCGATAGGATTTTCCATCGCTCAAAGGCGGGTCATAGGGCATTTGCGGCGCATTCATCAGAATCTCAACGCCGTGGTGGCTACGGATAATCTCATATTTGCGCGGGGAAGCGTCGCCCTGCAAATAACGGCGCTCAGCATCACCGCGACCATGATTTTCAAGAAAAGCGCGGATGGAAAGCGAACGTTCAAGCCTGCCGATGGCTGCTTCAGGTCCGGCAATATTGATGCGCCGCCCTGCCCCTTCATGCGAAAGTGTGACGGCAAAAGCGGGTTCGGGCAAAAAACCTTCGGCCTGTTCGGGCCATTCGGAGAGGACCACGCCATTGTCGAGAAATTCGACCAGCCCCAGTTCATCGAGTTCTTCACCATGTGAAATGCGGTAAAGGTCGGCATGGGCCACCGGAATGCGCAAAGTCTCATAGCTTTGCACCAGCGTGAAAGTCGGGCTTGGGACGTCCATCTCCGCATCATCGGCAATCGCCCGGATGATGGCGCGCGCCAACGAGGATTTTCCAGCCCCCAGATCGCCTGAAAGCGTGACCAGATCACCTTTTTGCAGGGCAAGGGCAAAATCTTCGCCAAAACGCTGCGTGGCAGTTTCATCAACCAAGATAAAGTCGAGAGATTTATGGGCGCTCATCGGCACCATGACCCTTATTCAGCCGCCGCGCGATAGCTGCGCGCTTCGGAGGGAAAGCGGCAGATGACAGTGGTTCCCCTGCCCGCATCGGTCTGGATATCCACCTTGCCACCATGCAATTCAACAAAACTCTTCACAATCGAAAGTCCCAGTCCCGCGCCGCGCCTGCGCCCGCCATTAGGATAAGACTGAAAGCGCTTGAACACCATTTCCAGCACTTCATGCGGCATGCCCGGACCGTCATCATGGACCGCGAAAACCAGATCATCGCCATCGCGGACCACCTGCAATGTGACGGTCGAGCCTTCCGGCGCATAATCGGCGGCATTGGACAGGAGATTGAACAGGACCTGACGCACACGGTTCGAGTCGGCCTTGAAGGCCTCTGCATCCTCGGCAATATCGATATCCAATCCGATATCATGATCGCGCAGACGCTCGGAAGCGCGGTTTGCTGCCGCCGACACCGCGTCACTGACCGAAACATTGCCGATTTCCAGCTCCATGATGCCGGCATCGACCGTTGCAAGATCGAGGATATCATTGACGATAGTCAGCAGCACCGAGGAAGAGGTGCTGATATGATCCAGATACTCGATCTGCCGTTCATTGAGCGAGCCGAAGGCGGGCGTCTGCAAGAGTTCTGTAAAGCCGATAATATTGGTCAGCGGCGAGCGCAATTCGTAGGAAACATGCTGGACGAAATCATTCTTGATCCGGTCCGCCAGTTCCAGCGCCTCATTCTTTTCCTTGAGCGCCCGCTCGACGCGCACCGTGTCGGACACATCGATGAAGGTGAGCATAGTCTGCCCCTTGGGCAGCGGCACCACGGCAAAGGAGAGGATAATGCCGTCATCGAGTTCCACTTGCCCCATACTCCCGTCACGCGTATCGAGAAAGCCGGTTACGGACGAGACGAAATCATCCCAGATACCGCCACCACGCGTATTGCACAGCCGGGCGATGGTGGAGATATGCGTGCCTTCCACGACCATGGCCTGCGGCAGTGACCACAACTCGGCAAAGGACGGATTGGACAAGCGCAGGCGACCATCGGAGCCGAATACGGCGACGGCTTCCGCCAGATGATCGAGCGTTTCGCCCTGCACCTTGATCAGCGTATTGTAGCGGCCTTCCAGCTCGAATTTCTCGGTCATGTTCTCGAAGAACCATGTCACGCCGCCCTGCGGATGCGGATTGGCGACCACGCGCATGATGCGCGTATCGGGCAGGTGCCACATGTATTGCTGCGGCTCCGCCGCGCGATAGGCGGAAAGCATGGAGTCTTTCCATTTGCGCCATTCCGGCTGTTCGGGCAGTTTGCCTTCCGAGCGCAGGCGGTCGAAAATCAGCGTATTGCTAGGCCGTGTTTCAAGCCATGCCGTATCCAGCGACCAAAGTTTTACAAAAGCCTGATTGAAGAATTTCAGCTTCATATCGGGGTCGAAGATCGCAACAGCTGTGGAAAGCTGGTCCAGCGTTTCCGCATGGCTTTTGAGCGTGCGCGCCAACTGCTCGCGCATATTCTCGACTTCGCTGCGGTCGAAACCAAGCCCAGCGGAACCAGTTTCCAGACTGACATCGGTCACGTCAAAAGAGCGGCGATCCCCGCGCACCACCGTTCCCAGTTGCTCATGCAAAACAGGTTCGGCAAAGCGGTCACGTTGCAGCTTCAGGCGCGCCTGTGCGCCAAAAAGTTCGCGACTTTCGGCAACGGCCTTGCTGGCGTCCCCTAGTCCCACGGCTTGCGCATAGGCATCATTGACCCATTCCAGACGACCATTGCCATCACGCATCCAGACCGGCTGCTCGATATGTTCAAGAAGACTGCGCAGCAGGTCGATGCGCGTGGACAATGCGTGGTTCTGCGCTTTCAGGGAAGCGCGTTCCGCCTGCACGCCATCAAGGCTCAGGAAGCGGGCCACAGCAAGACCGCCGGAAATCTGTCCATGCACATCGAGTAATGTGCCAGCATTGGTTTCAACCGTCAGGTCAAAGGCGCGGGCATTTTCCCGCAAGGCCGCAATGGCGCGCTCAAGTTCACCCACCGATTGCGGTGACAGCCAGCGGCCAAAGGCCAGAAACGCCGCGCGATCCTGCGGCACACCGCAATCCTGTGGCAAATACCCGACCACGTCAGTGCGGGCATTATGGCCATTCCAGACCACGATGCGCTGATCCTTGAGATTGAGCAGCACGTCATTGCGCTGCACTGCCAGATTGAGATCGGCAAGGCGCGTGCGCAGGGCCTTGTTCTCGTTCGCCGTCCGGGTGCGTTCGCGGATGACCCAGCCTGCGGAAAGCAATGCCGCGCCCATGGCACCGACAAACATCGAGAACTGGATGACCTCGAAAGCGCCGACGCTGCCGCCGCCGAAAGGCAGATCGATGCGGGCGGCGCTTTGCGCAAAGACAGGCGTTGCGGCAAGAATGGCGGAAGCGGACACGGTGGTCTTGAAGAAAACGCGATGGAGACGCCCTGCAACCCATAAAAACGCGCCTGCAAAAAGGATGCCTGCACCTTTGCTGGCTGTCCCGATTGCGGGTTTGCTGCGGATCTTATCCGGCAAGCCGACCTCTCGCATGTTTTCCTTTTCTCCACCACCCCGGCTGCACAGCCCGCCAAGGCTCACAGGCAGCCGCATTTTATCAAACATCCAGACGGGTTTACGAAATGAAGCGACCAACCGCTTCCCGCCGAAACCGGCAAAAAACGCAACGCACAGACACCCGTCAAAATACATTATTCTTACACATTTCACGACACGCAAAACCACGCCGCCAAGGGACGGAAATGCTCGTGATTCGTCTCCACAATACCCTCACGACGAATCCACGTGAAGCATCTCACGCGCAAAAAGAAAGGCCGGGCAAGCTATTGGTTGCCCGGCCTCTATATCTGGTAGGAAACTATTTAATGGTTAATACCTGTAGTGTTCCGACTTATAGGGTCCCTGTGGAGTGACACCGATATAAGCGGCCTGCTCATCGGAAAGAACCGTGAGCTTCGCACCCAGCTTGTCGAGATGCAGGCGCGCGACCTTTTCATCGAGATGCTTGGGCAGCACATAAACCTCGTTCTTGTACTGCTCGGTGCGGGTGAAGAGTTCGATCTGGCCCAGCACCTGATTGGTGAAGGATGCGGACATGACGAAGCTTGGATGGCCGGTCGCGTTACCCAAGTTTAGCAGACGACCTTCCGAAAGAAGGATGATGCGCTTGCCATCGGGGAATTCGATCAGATCGACCTGTGGCTTCACATTGGTCCATTTCAGGTTGCGCAAGCTTGCGACCTGAATTTCATTGTCGAAATGGCCGATATTGCCGACGATGCACATGTCCTTGAACTTGCGCATATGATCGATGGTGATCACGTCCTTGTTGCCGGTCGTCGAGATCACAATATCGGCGCTGGAGGCCGCATCATCAAGGGTGACGACTTCAAACCCGTCCATCGCGGCCTGAAGCGCGCAGATCGGATCGACTTCCGTCACCTTGACGCGGGCGCCAGCTCCAGCCAGCGACT
>JAATGD010000178.1 GCA_015654965.1 Hyphomicrobiales bacterium | reverse complement strand
GGCTTGGCGACATCGGATGCAAACACTGGCGCAAAGGACGGCACGCTCGTGCCGATGGATGCGCTGTGGCAGAGCGATGCCGAGCGCGCGGAAAGTGAGCCGTCACTCCTGATCGATGTGCAGGGGTTTGAAGGCCCGCTTGATCTTCTGCTGCATCTGGCGCGTAACCAGCGTGTTGATCTGGCGCGTATTTCCGTCCTTGCGCTGGCCGAGCAATATCTGGTGTTTGTCGAGCGGGCGCAGGCCTTGCGGCTGGAGCTTGCGGCCGATTATCTGGTGATGGCGGCTTGGCTTGCCTATCTGAAATCCAAACTGCTTATCCCGAAACAACAGGGCGATGATGGCGCGACCGGTGAAGAACTGGCGGCGTCATTGCAATTCCGGCTCAAGCGGCTGGAGGCCATGCGCGATGCCGCGTCAACCCTTGTCAATCGCAACCGGCTCGGGCGCGATGTGTTTGCGCGCGGCATGCCCGAAACGGTCATGGTGGATAAAAACAGCCGCTTTTCCGCGACCCTTTACGATCTTCTGACGGCCTATGCCTCGCAACGCCAGCGGCAGAGCGTCACCAATGTACAGATTGCCAAACGGTCTGTGTGGTCGCTCAAAGAAGCGCGCAACGCTCTGGTGCGTTTGCTGGGCGGAAAAATCGGCGACTGGTTTGCACTTGACGGTTTCCTGATCAATTATGCGCTTTCACCTCAGGAAAGGGCTTCGGCGCTGGCAAGCTCTTTTGCGGCAAGCCTTGAACTGGTGCGCGAAGGCAAGCTGGAAGTGCGCCAGAATGCGCCGTTCGAGCCGATCTATATGCGGGCTAAAGACGGTTTGAGTGAGCAAGATGAGGACGAGGATGTCTGAAGCGGAGCATCATCTGGCGGCAATCGACTCGGATGAGGATGAATTCGAGAACGTGACACCCCGGCAGGCGCTTGCCGAACTGGCGCGGATTGTCGAGGCGCTTGTGTTTGCCTCTGCCGAGCCGGTGCCTGAACGCGTGCTTGCCGAACGCCTGCCGGCCAATGCCGATCTTGCGCCGATATTGAACCATCTTCAGAAAGTCTATGAACCGCGTGGCGTGCATTTTGTGCAGGTGGGTGGTTCATGGGCGTTTCGCACCGCGCCCGACCTTGGTTTTTTGATGAACCGCGAGAGCGTTCAGCAGCGCAAGCTGTCGCGTGCGGCATTGGAAGTGCTGGCGATCATCGCCTATCACCAGCCGGTCACACGTGCCGAACTTGAGGATATTCGCGGTGTCGAAACCTCCAAGGGCACGCTGGACGTTTTGATGGAGACGGGCTGGGTCAAGCTGCGGGGGCGGCGGCGCACGCCGGGGCGTCCGGTGACGTATGGGACGACGGACGCTTTTCTCGATCATTTCGGCCTGCCGGAAATCCGCGATCTTCCGGGACTGGATGAATTGCGCGGGGCAGGGCTTTTGTCCGGGCGCATGCCATCGGGCTTTGCCGTGCCTATCCCGACTGTTGATCCCGATGAGTTGTCGGAGGATGAAGAGCCTTTGGACGATATCGATCTTGAAAGTCTCGGGCTTCTTGCGCCACGTGGGGACTAAGCACCTAAGCTTTGTTGCATCGCAAGGACAGTTGCGACGAATTAATGCATCATATCTGCGTGGATTGTCGTAGTTCTGTTTGAAAGATCGGTTTAAAGCGCTTAAATCACTACTGAGATTGCAGATTACAGACCGCTTCTTTGCGGTAATGAGAGGAATGAAATGGGTAGCTTTTCTATCTGGCACTGGCTGATCGTTCTGGCAGTCGTGCTTCTGCTTTTCGGCCGTGGCAAAATCCCCGAATTGATGGGTGATGTCGCCAAGGGCATCAAGAACTTCAAGCAGGGCATGAATGATGAAGACGCCAAGGATGATGTCAACGATGATGGACGGACGATTGACGTCAAGGCGGAAGAAACCGTCAAGCCCGTCAAGAAAACCACAAAGTCCTGATTGATGAATTGAAGTGGCTGCGTGTCGTGACGATGCGCAGCATATTTTCGTATATCATTGCGATCTTCCGCCGAAAGACGGGATACGCGCAGATTGCGCGTCGTAAAACAGGCGTGCGGAGTAAAACATGCTGGATGTTGGTTGGTCTGAATTGCTCGTCATCGCGATCGTGATGATCGTTGTGGTCGGTCCCAAGGATTTGCCGAAGATGCTGCGGGCTTTCGGCAAGGCGACGGCCCGTATGCGCTCGACGGCCAACGAGTTTCGCAATCAGTTCAATGAAGCCTTGAAAGAGGCGGAGCTGGAAGATGTCAAGAACATCATCGATGAAACGCGCAAGCTTGATCCGCGCTCCAAGCTGACACAGGTTTTCGATCCGATTCGCAGCGCTGGCGAGGACCTGAAGGCGAGCATGCAGTCTACGACTTCCATGTCGCCTGCGACACCAGAAAAAATTGCCGCCGTGACCACGCCTGTCGATGTGTCGGGCGCGCCTGTTCCGGCCCCCGTGCCAGAGCAGGCTGCTCAGGAAGAGACGGCTGCGCCTGCGGTCAAAAAACCGCGCAAGGTGCGCGCAAAAGCCAAGCCTGAAACGGCTGGGGTCAAAACAGAAGAACCGGCGAAAACTCCGGCCAAAACCCCGGTCAGGAAAACAGCTGGCACCAAGGCAAAACCTGCGGCGGCAAAGCCTACGGCTGCCAAGCCTGCAAGCAAAACGGCTGCAGCTGCCAAAAAGCCCGTCAATGAAAAGACCTCTGTCAACAAAACGACCCCAACCAATAAAAAGACTATTACGAAAACAGGAATCAAAGCGTGAGCCGGGACGAGGACGAGATTGAACAGAGCGCGGCCCCTCTGCTTGAGCATCTCATTGAGCTGCGCCGCCGCCTTATCTGGGCGATTCTTGCATTTTTCATAGCCTTCGTTTTCTGCTTTGCCTTTGCCAAGCAGCTCTTCAACCTGCTGGTGGTTCCCTATCAATGGGCCATCGACTGGGCGGGCATGGATCGCTCGAAGGCCGAACTCATCTATACCGCGCCGCAGGAATTTTTCTTCACGCAGGTGAAAGTCGCCATGTTCGGCGGTGTCGTGCTGGCTTTCCCGGTCATTGCCGCACAGCTTTATAAATTCGTGGCACCGGGGCTTTACAAGCATGAACGCATGGCGTTCCTGCCGTTCCTGATTGCCTCGCCCCTGCTGTTTTTGCTTGGCGGCGCGCTCGTTTATTTCTTCTTCACGCCGATGGTGATGTGGTTCTTCCTTGCCATGCAGCAGTCGGGTGGCGGCAGCGAGATGCAGATTTCGCTTCTGCCAAAGGTGTCGGAATATCTCAGCCTCATCATGACGCTGATCTTTGCCTTCGGTCTGGTTTTCCAGTTGCCGGTCATCACGAGCCTCATGGCGCGTGTCGGGCTGGTGACATCGGCAGGGCTGAAGGACAAACGCAAATACGCCATCGTCATTGCCTTCGTCGTGGCTGCGGTGCTGACGCCGCCCGATCCCGCCAGCCAGATCGGCCTTGCCTTGCCGACGATCCTTCTCTACGAGGTTTCCATCATTCTGGCGCGCATGATCGAAAAGAAGCGGGACGCGGAAGAAGCTTCTTCCGAAGGAAGCGACGTTTCCTCCTCCTGATCGGGCGCTCTCATGGTCGCAGGCCGCATTGAGCGGTCCGCGACAGTTCAAATTCACGAAACGGTTTTACCATGCTCGACATCAAATGGATTCGCGAAAACCCCGAAGCACTCGACAAGGCGCTGGAAAAGCGTGGGGCAGCACCGATCTCGTCCACGCTGATTGCGCTTGATGAAAAGCGCCGCGAGCATGTCGGCAAGGTGCAGGCGGCGCAAGAACGCCGCAATGCAGCCTCCAAGGATATCGGCAAGGCCATGGCCGCAAAGGACGCGGAAACGGCCGACCGGCTCAAGGCGGAAGTGGCGGAGTTGAAGAATTTCCTCAACGCAGCCGAAGAAGAAGAGCGCAATCTCGTCAAGGAACTCAACGATCTTCTGTCCACGCTGCCAAATGTTCCGCTTGGCGATGTGCCGCTGGGCAAGGACGAGGCGGATAATGTCGAATTGCGCCGCGTGGGCGAGGTGCCACAATTTTCGTTTGAGCCGAAAGAACATTATGAACTGGGCGAAACGCTCGGGCTGATGGATTTCGAGCGCGCGGCCAAACTTGCCGGTGCGCGTTTCACTGTTTTGAAGGGTGCGCTTGCGCGTCTTGAACGGGCTTTGGGTCAGTTCATGCTCGACCTGCACACCACCGAACATGGCTATACCGAAACCATGCCACCTTTGATGGTACGCGACGAGGCAGTTTACGGCACCGGACAATTACCAAAGTTTTCCGAAGACCTGTTCCGCACCACCGATGGCCGCTGGCTGATCCCCACCGCCGAAGTGCCGCTCACCAATCTGGTGGCTGATGAGATTGTGGATGTGAAAACCCTGCCGCAGCGTTATACGGCGCTCACGCCTTGCTTCCGCTCGGAGGCAGGGTCTGCGGGGCGCGATACGCGTGGCATGTTGCGCCAGCACCAGTTTCTGAAAGTGGAAATGGTGTCGATCACCGACGCCGAAACGGCGCTTGCCGAGCATTAACGCATGACGGGTTGCGCGGAAGAGGTGCTCAAGCGCCTTGGTCTGCCGTTCCGCACCGTTGTTCTGTGCACGGGCGATATGGGCTTTGGCGCGCAAAAAACCTATGACATCGAAGTGTGGATGCCCGGCCAGAACACCTATCGTGAAATTTCCAGCTGTTCGGTCTGTGGTGATTTCCAAGGCCGCCGCATGAATGCGCGTTATCGCCCCGAAGGCGAGAAATCGACGCGTTTCGTGCATACGCTTAATGGTTCGGGCGTGGCGGTCGGTCGTGCATTGATTGCGGTCATGGAAAATTATCAGCAGGAAGACGGCAGCATTCGCATTCCTGAAGCACTTCAACCCTATATGGGCGGCCTGACACGCATCGAAAAGGCTGCGTGATTCAATAATACGATCAAGGAGAGACGACGTGCGCATTCTGCTGACGAACGATGACGGTATCCACGCTGAAGGCCTCGCTGTTCTGGAGCGGATTGCCCGCACGCTTTCCGATGATGTCTGGGTGGTCGCCCCCGAAACCGACCAGAGCGGGCTTGCCCATTCGCTCACCCTTTCCGAACCCTTGCGCCTGCGCCAGATCGACGAGCGTCATTTCGCGTTGCGCGGTACGCCGACCGATTGCGTGATCATGGGTGTGCGCCATGTCCTGCCGCAAGCCCCTGATCTCATCCTTTCGGGCGTCAATGCCGGGGCGAATATCGCCGATGACGTCACTTATTCGGGTACGGTCGCAGGCGCGATGGAAGGAACGCTTCTTGGCATACCTTCGATCGCGCTTTCGCAGGAATATGAATATGAGGGCGACCGCCGCATCGTGCCATGGGAGACGGTAGAAACCCATGCCCCCGATCTTATCCGCAAGCTGGTTGATGCAGGCTGGCCGGAAGGCGTGCTTCTCAATCTCAATTTCCCCAATTGCGATGACGGTGAAGTCAAGGGCATACGCGTGACCGCACAAGGCAAGCTCAGCCATGATGCGCGGCTTGACGAGCGCCGTGATGGTCGCGGTTTTCCCTATTTCTGGCTGCAATTCGGGCGCGCCAAATCGGAAGTGGCGCAGGATAGCGACATTGCGGCCATTCGCGCCGATTGCATTTCCGTGACGCCTCTGCATCTCGATCTGACGGCGCACAAGGTTCGCGCGCAATTGATCCAGTCGCTTGGAGTGGATGTATGAGAGGGGCGGGAGCGGAGCGGCCACGGCTGACGGATCAGGAAGGCTTTGCTTCCTTTGTCCTGCGCATGCGCGCACGCAACATCAATGATCCGCAGCTGTTTTCGGCCATTGAGGCAACGCCGCGCCAGAGTTTTGTCGGCTCGACATGGGCGCATCTTTCTTATAGCGCGCGCACCATTCCGCTTGATTGCGGCGAATATATCGAAGGCATCGACGATCAGGCGCGCATACTTGCGGCGCTCAATCTGGAAACAGGCCATCGCGTGCTGGAAATCGGCACCGGCTCCGGCTTTACCGCAGCCGTCATGGCGCTATTGGCCGGACGCGTCACCACCATCGAGCGTTATCGCAAGCTGTGCGATCATGCCTTGCAGCAGTTCGTGGCGCTCAAGCGCGAAAATGTCGTAGTCAAGCACATGGACGGGCGGCATGGTATTTCCGGTGGTCCCTTCGACCGTATCCTGCTCTGGCTTGCCTGCGAGGAGGTGCCGCATCATCTGGTCGATATGCTGGCAACCCATGGCGTCCTCATTGCGCCGGTCGGTCCCGCTGATGGGGTTCAGATGATGACCCGCATTTCCAAGGTGGGCAGCCGCTTTGAACAGCAAGAGCTAATGCCGGTGCGTTATCAGCCCTTTATCGAAGGTGTTTCCTCAATTCTCTGAGGCAATTATAGAAAATTAGAATCTGCGATTGTGCCCTTATGGTATTCAATTGGTGAATCTTTTTTCCAAAAGCGGATCGTTCTTAACCAGAGAGTAATATTAACGCGCTTTAATCCATCTTACTGAGTTTCGAGTATGGACGGGTAGAACATGCGTTTTTCAATTTTGCAGCATAGGTCCGAACGTCTTTTGCGCAATGTCGCAATCGTTCTGATCGCCGGTTTTGGTGCCGGATGCAGTGCCGATACGATGCGGTTCACCGATGGCCTCTACACCGGGTCGACACCAAGACAGCCTGTCGCACGACAGTCTGCCAATAATGTTTATGCGGCGGCCCCGGTTGCCGCGGCACCTCGGGTCACAGGCACGGTACAGCGTGGTTCGTCACTGCCCGCCGTCTCGTCCGCTCCCATGGCGGCTCCCGTGGCGGCTGCGTCCCAGCCGATCGCCAATCAGGTCGAGCAGGCACGCAATAGCGCATCACAGCACGTGAACAATGCGGTTGTCGGTGCCGAAACCAAGGTTGCCAGCGCTGCCGGTTCTGCACGTGAAACAGTCAACGGGACTGTGAATGGCGCCAGCGAAAAGGTTCTGGGGCAATTGCCTGCAACGCCACCAGCGACCAGTGCTGTTGTTGCAGCTCCGCAGGCAGGTGGCGGCTACACGGTGCAGAGCGGGGATTCGCTATATTCCATCGCCACCAAGCATAATGTGCCTGTCGATCAGTTGAAAAAGGCCAATGGATTGTCGAATGGCGCAATCAGGGTTGGTCAGGCGCTGGTCATTCCGGCAGCGGGTGCCGCAGGTACCATTGCGCCCACACAGGTTGCGGCTATAACACCTCAACCGGCTAATCCTGCGAAAATAGCTGCTGAAAACGTAACGCCGGATGCCAATGCCAACGTCAAGCCTTACACGCCGCCGCAGGCGAGCAACAAGGTGATCGAGGACGCGGAAAAGGATCAGGCCGAAGCGCCATCCTCGACCGGCATTTCGCAAATGCGCTGGCCGGTTCGTGGCCGTATTCTCGCAAGCTTTGGCCAGCGTGAGGGCGCATCGACCAGTGACGGCATCGACATCATGGTGCCGGAAGGCACTTCGGTAAAGGCGGCTGAAAACGGTGTCGTCATTTATGCCGGCGACGGGTTGAAGGAATTTGGCCAGACGGTTCTGGTTCGCCATGACAATGGGCTGGTCACGGTCTATGGCCATAACAGCCAGATCACGGTCAAGCGCGGGCAGAAAGTTCGCCGTGGCGAAGAAATCGCCAAGTCGGGCATGAGCGGCAATGCGAAATCGCCAAAGCTGCATTTTGAAGTGCGCAAGAATTCAGCCCCCGTCAATCCGTCAAAATATCTGGAAAGCTGAACCAGACACAATCATGATAGAACGGGCATGATAAAAAGCGGGCTTTTCAGCCCGCTTTTTTCTTTACATGGAAGTTCCAAGGCGACCTGCAAGGTCCTGTATATATTGCCATGCCACGCGACCGGAGCGATTTCCACGGGTGGTGGACCATTCAAGCGCTTCCTTGTGCATCTGCGCCTGATCATATTGCAGGCCGAAATGCTCTGCATAGCCATCGACCATCGCTAGATAGTCCTCCTGGCTGCATTTGTGAAAGCCAAGCCAGAGGCCGAAACGGTCCGACAGTGAAACCTTTTCCTCGATCGCTTCCGAAGGGTTGATGGCGGTCGAACGCTCATTGTCGATCATGTCACGCGGCATCAGGTGGCGACGGTTGGAGGTCGCATAAAAGATCACATTATCCGGGCGCCCTTCGACGCCACCCTCAAGCGCGGCTTTGAGCGATTTATACGAGGTATCGTCATGGTCAAAAGAAAGATCATCGCAAAACAGGATGAAGCGGTGCGGCGTGTTCTTGATGAGGTTCATCAATGTCGGCAGGCTGTCGATATCCTCGCGATGAATCTCGATCAGTTTTAGTGGGGTTCCACCTAATTCCACATTGATGCTTGCCTGTGCCGCCTTCACGAGCGAGGATTTGCCCATGCCGCGCGCGCCCCATAAAAGCACATTATTGGCCGGATAGCCTTTTGCAAAGCGGCGGGTATTGTCAACCAGCTGGTCGCGTACCAGATCGACACCGCGAATAAGCGCAATATCGACGCGATTGACGCGGCTGACCGGATCGAGCGTCAAGCGTTCGGGTACCCAGACAAAGCAATCGGCGGCGTCAAGGTCTGGCGTTCTGGCCTGTGGCGGCGCAATGCGCTCAAGTGCTTCGATCAGGCGGTCGAGTTTATGGGCGAGTATGTCTTCGGTCGTCATGTCATGTCCCTATGCTGAGAGACATGGCTTAACATGCCACAACAAAGCCGAAAAGTGTGTGACCTTGGCGCGGACGTAGGATCGCCGGTTGCATTTGGCATATCAACCATTGTAATGCCCTAAAGAATACGTCTTCGAGACTTCAGAGGAGTTCCTAATGTTTGTAACACCGGCTTTCGCTCAGAGCACAGGCGGCGCTTTTGGCCCAGATATGCTGATGAGTATTCTGCCCTTCGTGCTGATTTTCGTTATCATGTATTTCCTGATCATCCGTCCGCAGCGTACGCAGATGAAAAAGCGTCAGGAAATGCTGACCGCCGTCCGTCGTGGCGATACGGTCGTGACCGGCGGCGGCATTGTCGGCAAAGTGCAGAAAGTTGTCGATGACAACGAACTCGAAGTCGAAATCGCCGAAGGCGTTCGTATCCGTGTTCTGCGCAGCACGCTTATCGATGTGCGCGTGAAGGGCGAACCTGTCGCGGACAACAAGAACAAATAATCTCTTTTGGGATGATCAAGGCGTGGTTAAGATTTTTCTAACCGGAGCCTGAGCATTATCGGACAGACGCAAACCGCTGGTTTGCGTCTGGACGCCGCCGGAATGCATGAAACCTGTCTTCCGGCATCCCCCATCCAGGCTGAAATGGAATTGCTTTTCGATGCTTTATTTTTCACGCTGGAAATCGGCCCTGATCTGGCTGGCGGTTCTCGTCAGCTTCGTCATCGCATCGCCTAATTTTTTCTCGCGTGAAACGCTGGCAAATCTGCCCGGTTTTCTGCCGAAGCATCAGGTGGCGATGGGGCTTGATCTTTCCGGCGGTTCAAGGCTCGTGCTGCGCGCGCAAAATGCGAACAAGAGCAATCTCGAACGTTCTGCCGCCATCATGCGCACGCGTCTGGAGGAGCTGGGTTACGGCACGCCCAGCGTGAGCGTTGAAGCGCGCAACCAGATTCAGGTCGAGGTTCCCGGCCTTTTCGACGCGCAGCTCCTCAAAGATATTCTGAGCGTTCGTGGCGAAATGTCATTCCGTGCCGTCGATGACACGGTTTCACCCGATGACGCCATTCAGGGCGAAGTGCCTGCTGATAGCGAAGTCATCTATTCCTATGACGATCCGCCGGTCGGCTATCTGGTCAAGAAGCAGCCTGTACTGACGGGTGCCAATATTGTTGACGCCAAGGCAACGCTTGCCGATGACGATCAGGAACCTGTCATCACGCTGACACTGGACGAGACGGGCCGCAAGAACCTTGCCGCACTGACGCAAAATGCCAATGGCAAGAGCTTTGCCATCGTGGTCGACAATCAGGTCGTCTCCGCCCCTGAAATCAGCGAGCCGCTCGACACCAACGAATTGCAGATTTCCGGTGCGTTTGATTTGCAGGCCGCAAACAACATGGCGGTGGTGTTGCGCTCGGGCGCGCTGCCGCAGCCGGTCAGCGTTCTGGAAGAGCGCACCATCGCTTCGGCGCTGGGCGAGGATTACACAAGCGCCGCCGTCACCGCAGCCCTGCTGGCAGCCCTGCTTGTCGGCCTCTTCATGGTGCTGTCTTACGGCATTCTCGGGGTGATTGCGATGGTGGCGCTTGTCGTCAATATCGTCATCCTGACCGCCATCCTTTCACTGATTGGCGCATCCATCAGCCTTGCCAGCATTGCCGGTCTGGTGCTGACCATCGGCATGGCGGTCGACGCCAATATCCTGATCTATGAACGTGTGCGTGAAGACAGGCGCAAGGGCTATTCCGTGGTGCAGGCCATGGAATCGGGCTTTTATCGCGCTCTTTCCACAATCGTTGACGCCAATCTGACCACATTGATTGCCGCACTCGTCCTCTTCCTGCTTGGATCGGGCGCGGTGCACGGCTTTGCCCTGACGGTTGCGGTCGGTATCGGCACGACGCTCTTTACCACGCTCACCTTCACGCGTCTGCTGATCGCGCAATGGGTGCGCACGGCCAAGCCCAAGGAAGTGCCCAAACGCCGGCTCAAGCTGGTGCCGACCGTCACCCATATTCCTTTCATGCGGCTTCAGTTCGTAACGCTTGGCATTTCGGTGCTGGCTTGTGCTGTCGTCGTGGCTCTCTTCATCAATATCGGGTTCAATTACGGTATCGATTTCCGTGGTGGTTCCATGGTCGAGATGCAGTCGCGCGATGGTGACGCCAATCTCGACGATATCAACGAGCGGCTTTCGGAACTCAATATCGACAGCGCCCGTGTCATGCCCGCCAAGTCGCCGCGTTCGGCGCTCGTGATGATCGGCAGTCAGGAAGTCGGCGACGATGCCGAACAGACAGTTGCCGTCAAGCTGCGCGGTGAGTTCGAGCCGGATTATTCCTTCCAGCGCGTCGAGGTTGTCGGTCCCACCGTTTCAGAGCAGCTTTCAAGGGCAGGGATCATCGCAGTCCTGCTGTCACTATTCGGCATTTTTGTCTATGTCTGGGTGCGTTTCCGCTGGCAATTGGCGCTTGGCGCCGTGCTCTCGACGCTGCATGACGTGATCATCCTTGCAGGCATGTTCATCGTCTTCCGCATGGAATTCAACCTGTGGAGTGTCGCGGCCATCCTGACCATCATCGGCTATTCGCTCAACGATACCGTCGTCATCTATGACCGTGTGCGCGAAAACCTGCGCCGCTATAAAAGCGCGCCCTTGCCCGCGATCATCGATGCGTCGATCAACCAGACGCTGTCGCGTACGCTGCTGACGTCTTTCGTGACCTTCCTTGCGCATATTCCGCTTTATGCCTTTGGCGGTGCGGAAATACGCATGTTTGCGCTGGCGCTCAGTGTCGGCATTATCGTTGCCAGCTATTCATCGATCTTCATCGCGGCACCGCTTCTGGTACAGTTCGGCCTCAAGCCGCGTGGGCCGGAAGAAGGCAATGATAGCCAAATGGGCGATGACCTCGAACAATCGCTCAATCTGGATAGCTGAGCATGGCCAAGGGCATTGAAATCCGCGAAGCGCATTTTCCGGGACGCGCCCCCATCGATGCCTATGGCAATGGCGGCTTTAGCTTTGCGGACATGTCGCATCGCGGTTCGATCCTGTGCCTGCCATCGGGCATTCATGGCTGGGATCCTGCCACACCGCCGGTCATTGCACGCGCGGATCTTGAAGCCATTCTGGAGCAGGCCAGCGATATCGAGATATTGCTGGTTGGCACCGGCATGGATTTGCGGCGTATCCCCGAAGAGGTTCGCGCCGTGTTGCGCCAGCATCACATTTCGTCCGATCCGATGAGTACGGGC
>JAATGD010000084.1 GCA_015654965.1 Hyphomicrobiales bacterium | reverse complement strand
TTTCAAGCCTGCCGAATGTTGCCAGCACATCGACTTTCGTCGTGATGGAATCAGTCAAAGACAACCGGCCTGTGCGTGTTTATCCGGGTGCGTTGTGATTGGCCCGAATATTGCCAATTTCTATCCAGACCATATTCATGCAGCCGCAAGCTGGCCAGTGCCGTCATCCCAGCTGGTTGTCGCCATGCTGCACCACGCGTATCGCAGGCCAGTAGGATTTCAGCCACAGCAGAAATGCAGCCGCCCAGAAGATCGCGGCAAGCGTATAGGGCGATCCCGGCCATTCAGGCATCGGGACGATCTCCGGCAGGACCCGGAACACAACCGCCGCAACAAGGCAGATGATCGCCAGCTTTGCCATGCCCGGCAGGCCAAGCGGCTGGTGCGTGTGCAAAAGCCCGGCAATGCAGAAGACAGCCATCACCCCCAGCCCCAATCCCCCCATAAGCGCCACATGCACGCCGACGAGTTCTGCTATCGGCGCGCCAAGTCTGGCCACACCATTCAACAAAAGCCCGATGCCCGCCAGAGCGGATGAACCCGCAAGCGCAATGATCTCGGCTCGCAAGGCCGCCCTGCCGATGAAGGATTCGCCCACGCGATCCATGAAAGCAGCACCCGCCGCGATCAGCACATAACCGCTGATTTGAGACGAGAAGCCGGATAGATCAACCACCACGGCAATGAGAACCAGTCCCGGCGCCAGATTGAGCCGACCGGGATGGGGTCGAAATGGTGCGGTGCTGCGCGTTGGGTCGAGCACCAGATTGGTGATGGGAACCGTAATGCGCGCCAGCGCAATGCCCAGAAGCCCGAGAAAGACCAGACCTGCCGCACGCAGCATCTGGCTGGAGCGTTCAACATCCTCGACCAGAAAACCATAACGGATCACCGCTTCGCACAGGGTCAAGGCCAGCACCCAGAAGATAAAGGGAAAAAGCCGGTCCGTCCGCCTTGAAAGCGTGATACGGCCCATATAGGCGAGCAGAAAGCCGAGCCATGCGAGATCGCTGATGGCTCCGGCAAGGCCCAGAACATCAGCGCCGAAAAAGCCGACAAGACGCCCGGCAAGCCAGAGCGCGGCAAGGATCACAAGTGACCTGCCCTGCAAGCGTCCGGTGTCGGTCCACTCAGGAACAGCGGTCGTGATGAAGCCGATCAGCGCCGCGCCGAATGCGCCAAACAGCATTTCATGCGCGTGCCAGAGCGCTGGCGGCGTTGAACGCGCAAGCGGCAGATCGAGGCCAAAAACCAGCACCCACTGAAACGGCCAGAGCGCCGCATAAATGGCCGCCAGCGGAAAGAAAAGCCGGAACCCTTCATCGCTCAGGGTTCTCGACAAAGGCGCATCGGAGTGAATCGGCCCGTCAATGATGGCTGTCATGGCCGTTTCCGCTCATCGACATCATCAATATGACGGAAAACCGGATCATGCTTGAGGAAATCCTGCACGATGGCAAACACGTCTTCATCCGTGCGTTCACCCGGCAATCGCGGGATTTTGCGTTCGCCCGCAATGCCCTGTCCGTCACTGTTGAGCACGACAATACGATGCGCGATGCGTACGGCTTCCATCAGATCATGGGTGACAAAAATCGCGGCAAAGCGCGTCGTCCGGCCTGCATCGATCATGATATCCTGCATCCGCCGCTTGAGGGCGACATCCAGCGCCGTAAACGGTTCGTCGCAGAACAGAAAATCCGGCTCGATCACAAGTGCACGGGCAATGGCCACGCGCTGTTGCATGCCGCCCGAAAGCTCGGACGGGTATTTGTCGAGATCAGATGGATCGAAAGCCACCCGCATGGCCGCATGTGCGACCATTTCATCCCTTTTCGAGCGTTTGATGCCGGCAACCCGCAAGGGATACGCAATATTGTCATGAGCGGTTGCCCATGGAAGCAGGCGCGGCTCCTGAAAAATCATGCCATGCCGGTTATAATTGCGTCTTATTCGTCCATAACGCGATTGGACGATACCCGCCGCGATATGGATCAGCGTGCTCTTGCCACACCCCGACGGCCCGACCAGCGCCATGGTTTCGGCTGCATCGATACCAAGATTGACATCATCAAGCACGGTGCGCCCGAAATAAGCGTGACCGATCCGTTCCAGTTCAAGCATCGCCATTGCTGGTTCCCTCACCGCTTGACGCCCCATGGCTGCGCTGCCGCACGCCAGCGCTCGAATTCGGCGCGCACCG
>JAATGD010000175.1 GCA_015654965.1 Hyphomicrobiales bacterium | reverse complement strand
CCATCAATCCAATTGATTGTCGAATTGAATGGTTAATAGACGTTTAGTGAACACCAAATGCGGAGACACCATGGCAAAAAAGACACATGAGTGCATCTATTTTCCATTATAGTAAAAAAATCATTAACAGTTCTTCATTGGCAACAAGTTGAAGACCATTAAGATGGCTTCCCATAAATGTAATGATTTCAATGCCTTGTTATATCATTTTTAATTTTCTCCGCCTCCGGGAGACTTATTTTTCTGTTGAACAGCGAGCCAGTGCTTTATCAAAAAATATCGCCATATTCATGCCTTAACCTTTCGATCTTGCCTTATTGAAGCCATAAGCAGAAGGTTTTCTGGCCTTAATGGACAGCCTGACAGGTGCGACTGACATTTTTTCCAAGAACCTATTCCCGACGACGCTGAGCATTCAAGGCAGCGAGCATCATGGGTTTTATGCTGAAGCTGTCATGAGCTGCTTTTTCAGCCAATATGCGTAAATAGCCACTTGGAGAACGAATATCTTCATAGCGTTGTAGCATGTAAGCCACTGAGATAGCAGTATTATATATTCCGAGCGTTTTGTTCGCGAAATCATGGAGCTTGTTGTCAATACCGATAAAACTTCTGATTTTATTCGTGGTTTTGATCAGGGATATCCATGTTTGGATTGGTTCTGTCGAATAGGCTGTTACATCTGGACAAGCCCTGAGGACCATATCGAGTGAGATCGTGGGTTCTTTTGCTATGATCTTTTCGTTGAGTGCAGTTTCGATCACTTTTGAAACGGTGTCTTTTTCAAAATGAGAATCTGGTTTTGATTCATTATGCTGCCGCTCATTTTGAGATTCATTGCCGCTCAAAATTTTAATATTTTGTTTACTATTCAACAGCTTATCAACGTCCATACGCATGGCTTCCATCATGGAAACCAGTTGTGCCAGATCATCCGGCTGGCAGCGTCGTGGAATGCGATCAACAATGGCACGAAAACGCGTGTTGAGATCATTCCAGTTGCCGCAGAGATTTTCGTCGAGGGCGAAACTGATCAATTTGCTTATGTCCCGACGTAACAGGGTCAGACGTTCGCGCAATTCACGCAAAGCCGCTTTTTCGGATTTTATGCGTTCAGCTGTCTTTTCCAGTTCCTGAGCGCGTGAAAGCAGAGGCGTGAGTGAAAACCCGAATGCGACCTGCAATTCGCCACCTTTGACCCGACGAGCATAACGCTTTCCGTTTGGGCTGTCCTGACGCGCAATAAAGCCGGCATCGACCAGCGCACTCAGGTGACGACGCAATGTAGCATCAGCCATTCCGTGAGCGCGTAAGGCAAGCTGTTTGTTGGATGGGAAAACCACCAGATTATCGGCGGCATCAAGCTCATTCTGAGGATGAAACGACAGCAAGGCCGACAGAACAGCCAAAGACCGGTCGGTAATCGCATAAATGCTTTTGGCTTCGCAGAGCCAGCGATGCAATTGCCATTTATCGACCTTGCGGTCTTGAGGCAATTGGTGCGCATGCTTCTGCATTGACAAGAGGGCAGCCGTCATCCTTCGACTGCCAAAAGGCGTCGAGGCGAATTGCATCTCCATTTTTTCTCACCTTTTTCAAGGCAAAAGAAATCCAGCCGCCGAAATGACGTTAAAGACACTTGACAGTGATTCGTGGATTTGCGATTCTCTAGCTGCTAAACCAATGAGAAGGGCTTCCACGCGGCAACGTTTGGGGGCCTTTTTCTTTTGCTGCTCGTTCCTTTTCCGTTCAATTTTTTACGACAGAGTTACACCTGCCACCATACTCGGATACACAGGGCCATAAGACACAAGATACTTCAGGCCTTTAAAACGCGGTTTATTCTACGCTACTCGTAAACACGCTGTTATTCTTGTCTTACACGCCCCCAATGGGGTTACTTTTTAGAGGCATGGTTTTGATGCTCATTCTTCCTCTTCGCGAAAGGAAGTATAAAGGGTGTCGAGATTGCGTGAGAGCCAGTCGGCAAAACGGGGACCATCTGTTGATCCAATCGCCAATGTTGCAACTTTGCCGTTTCGCTTGATGGTGGCGCTCACAGAGCGGTCTGACGCTGTCCATAGAGAACCCGGACGAGACGCCGCTTTGGTGACCGATTGTTTTGTCCGTGCACCTTTGAGATAGCCGTAAAGCTGCTCAAAACGCTCACTCGACGTTGCATTCCTGAAGACATCAGTCGCAAGCAATTCCTTGGCAGCCTCAAGTTTGCCGGGAATTTCGATCAATTTGCGCAATTCCAGCCAGCGATCACGACCGATCCCTTTCGCCGGCCCAATGGCCACGAGAATGGCTTCCGGGATTGCCTTCGGGATGGTCAGCATCTTTGACAGGGTCTGATAGTCGACAGTCAAAGCTGTTTGAATGGCAGCTCGCTCATAACCCAAGGTTTCCAGACGCGCAGCAAAGAGAACCCGTTCGATAAAGCTCAGATTGGCACGGGCTGAATTTTCCTGTCCCTGGCTTAAAACATGCTCAAGGTCGGCAAGCTGCTTGATGACGGCCTTGACCTTGATGCCAAGTTCACGGGCAACCCGTGCGCGGCGATGGCCAAAGACGATCATGTAGCGCTCTGCATTGTCGGGATGCGGACGCACCAGAATAGGGCTGTCCTGTCCCCTCTCCCGAATAGCTTCAAGCAAGGCCTGATAATCTTCGTCCGTCTCTTGCGGTAGACGATCGGCTACAAACGAAGCATCAAGACTTTCAGGATCAAGCTCGACAACGGTTTCTCCGTCCAGTTTCCACGAAGCCTGTTTGGCGAGTTCGTCAATGGAGGCGGAAAGTGACTTGGCAGCACCGAACCGACGTGATGCAGCTACAGGCTGGGCGGAATTCTTCGCTTCCTGTTCATCGCGCATGACGCTCTCGAATATGTTCTTTCGTGCCATTTTATCGTCCTCAAACAGAATATATCTCTGTTTTAATTACAGAATTAAAGAATTAGACGGTGGTCTAACGTCCCCATGCCTCGTGTATCAGCCCGCGAATTTCAGAATTGACAGCTTCCATGGCTTCAATCGCGCGATCATAGGTGACGCGGTTCATGGAAGAACGATCGACTTCGTAAAGCGTTTGTTTTGTGAGGCCCGCATCCGAAATGGCTGTTGATTTGAGCATCTGGTGTTTCAACATGTGCGAAGCGAGCATGCTCTGCATGAACCCAACCATCTGCGCTTGCGGAACATCCGTAGGCTCGTAACGGGTGATCAGATAACGGAACCAGTCAAGCTGGACCGGTCCTCCAGCTTGACGCACGGTTTTCAGGATATCGCCAAGCATAAGCAGAAATTGCGACATCGACATAAGGTCGAGCATTTGCGGATGCACGGTGATCAGTACGGATGTCGCAGCCGAAAGCGCGGTCAAGGTAAGATAACCAAGCTGCGGCGGGCAATCGATGACAACAACGTCATAGGAGCCGTCGACTTCACTCAAAGCGCGCGCGATGCGGTTCCAGAAAGTTTTGCCCTCGCCGCCATTCTGCATGGCAAGTGGCGTGTCATATTCATATTCCTGCAATTCCAGCATGGCTGGAATGATATCGAGTCCCGGAAAATTGGTGTGGCGAATGACATCGCGAATGGATTTCTTTTTCTCGTCATACCGGATCGCTTCGTAAAGTGACGGAAACTCATCCAGTTCCGGCTGTATTCCATGCAAGGCGGAAAGCGATGCCTGTGGATCGAGATCGATTGCCAGCACGCGGTGGCCGGTGAGCGCCAAATGCTGGGCAAGATGCGCGGCGGTTGTCGTTTTACCAGAGCCACCCTTGAAGTTGACGACACCGATAACTTGTAATTTTTCGTGCGCGCGGCGATGAGGCACATAGTTTTTGGCTTCGGCGCGACCGTTTTGATCCAGCCAGTGACGCAATTCCTGAATTTGATTGACAGTATAGGCTCGGCGCCCGCCGGTCAGTATGATAGGCTCAACGCCCTTGCCCTCAAGATGAAGCTTTTTCAGATTGCTTGGCGAGACACCGAGAAAATAGGCAGCCTCTGCCATGGAAAACTGCCGCATGCCCTTACGAGCGTCAGGCGGAAAATTTTCATGGCGCAGTAAATTGAGCTTACGGGAGATTTCTCTCCCCTGCGTCAATATCATGTCATCAAAAGACATGGCTGCTGAATCTGCAATATTCATTAACTTGGGACCCCTAATGACGACACGAAAACGAAAGTCGCCTGAATGCCGTCATTATGTCCGATTCTTTTTTGATCGCAAGGGGTGCCGGGATTAACAAAGAGTTAGGGCAGGGCAAAAAAATACAAAGAAATCCTGCGGGGCAGGCGAAAAACATATTATCCTTTTGATTCTAAATAATTATATTGAAAATAGTCGGCAGTCTACACTTGAAAATAGGCCCGTTCCCAGGGTTCAGGCCCGTGAAGTCTAAAAACAGATGCTGCAAATACATGCCCAGCTTTGGAGAATCACTCGGAAACATGGATGGAAATGCTCTTGTGCCATTAAGCATCCTGTTTCAATGACGATCTGGCCTGACGCCGATTGAAACCTGGCTTTTACAGGAAGGGCAGGATGGTGCGGGTAGAAGGCTTGAAAGCTTAAGCTGCAAGGCTGTTTAAAATAGCGGCACTCTCGAAATGAATAGGTGTTGCGATGGCATAATTCTATTGGGAGCCGCACGGATCAATGTCACACGTCAATAAGATGGGGGAAATTCGCGCCTCTCGTCTCGCAACCGGCAATCGCCTCATCAGATGCGCTGGTCATGATCATTGCCATCGTCATCTTTGGGGGCGAGGGCTTCCGATATTGATCGCGGTAATACGCGCTTGAATGCGTGGGGAACAGCTCTACTCTGCAACATATGTCAGAAATTTGCTCCATTCCAGAAATTCACTCGCATAATGGGCTGCGATATCTGTCGATGGGTTGAGAACCGCAAAAGCCGATGGAAGGAAATCTGCTTGAGACTTTGCGTTGGGAAAGATTTTGCGCTCTTGCTGTGTGGCCCTGATAAAGCCGCGTTGATATAATCGCTGTTGCTGGAAGACGGGCTGCTGGATTGCTTGTTGAGGTGATCCACGGCCGATACAGACTGATGCGCTGTCAGCCTGTTATTTTCGCTTCAGGAAGTCAGAATTCGCCAAAGGGTGAGGCGATGTAATTCCACGATTAACCCCACCTGGTTCATCCGCTACCGGCGTATATGTTGCAAGCGCAGAGCTTGCCATTGCGTTTGGCAGGTTTATCGACGAAGCGTTTTGTTATGGATTTTTTAAATGTGCCATGATATAAATCTGGTTATTCCCTGTTGAGAGAGAGTTGCTGATTTTATCGCCTTTTCTCAGCAGATTTTCAGCCATATAATCCGTCAGACTGGGAAAACCTAAGGTCACTTTAGGTTTTCTGTCGATAAAAAAGATATTGTTTTCAGCTCATTGCAACCATGGTCAATTAAAGGAATTGAACTTGCTCTGGTGGACGGGACAGATCAAGTGGCCGCGCTATGAGATTGGACCGATGCACCGCAACTTTTTTAAACTCTGCCTGTCAAATAGCGGCGTCTCAACTGTCCCGCCAAAGTACTTTTACCGCCATCGTGGCGGCGGATGTACGCTTCTCGACCATCAGCTTGTTGAATATCTGTTCGAGATGCTTGTTGACTGTGCGTGGCGACATATCAAGGATGCCGGCAATATCCTTGTTCGCCTTGCCATGGGCAATCCATAGCAGTACCTCGGCCTCCCTGAGGGTCAGACCGAATGCCTTTGCAAGCTGTTCCTCATCGGTTCCGCGATGCCGGTCGATAAGACGCAGCAACACTTCTTCGCTGCCATTATCGGACAGGATGCGAAATTCGAGGTCCTGACCGTTGCGCGAATAGCGGAAAGGGATCTGCATGGCGGCAGAGGAGGATTGCTCACTGCCAGTATCCAGCCATTCGACCACCTCCCAGGGCAGGTAGGCGCGCTGATCCGAGCGCACGCCGGCCCGCTGCAACAGATCGGATGCCTGCTGCGTCGACCAGAATATCCGGCCATTGCGATCACAGGCCACAATCCAGCGTCCTGTGGAATCTAGCGCCCGGCGCGCTGATCTTGCCCGGCGCGCATTGCCGAGATGAACCCGCATACGGGCAAAGAGTTCATTGAGTTCAATGGGCTTGCTGACAAAATCGACGCCGCCCGCCGCCAGCGCCCGTACCACATGTTCGCTTTCATTGAAGCCGGTCATGAAAATGACGGGGATATCTTCAAAGCCCGGTTCCGATTTGAGTATTTCGCACGTCTCAAACCCGTCAAGACCCGGCATGACCGCGTCGATCAGCACAATGTCGGGCGAACTGCTGTTGGCGAGTGAAATCGCCTGCCGCCCATTGCTGCAGGTCAATACATTCATGCCTTCCAGCTTCAACGCATCGGAAAGCATAAACAGGGCATCGGGTGAATCATCGACGACGAGCACACAGCTGACACCCACATTCTCAGGCATTCTTCACCTCCTCAAGCACGGCCAGGAAGTCGCGAAGCCGGTCATTGGCAACGAGAAGCCGCATGTGATTACAAAATCGTGCAGTCGCGGGCGACGATGTTTCAATGTCATTGAGCGTCGCTTCGATGGAGCGGACAAAGCCGATTTGGCCCAGAGTGCGGAGCTGCTTGAGCTTGTGCGGCTCTGGAAGCTCATCCGCCACGAAATCTGGTTGCAATTCAATATTGATTGCCTCCTCATCGGCATAAATCCAGCTTAACGACAAGAGCGTTACGAACCAGTCGAACAATTCATCGAAACTGAACGGCTTGACCAGATAGGCGTCACTCAGATCGGCATGATCCGGCCGCGTGCGCTCATGACCGGCATCTGCCGAAATCATGATGATCGGCAGTTTTCTTCCGATCCGTTTCCGGATCCGCCGGGCGACTTCCCAGCCCGACATGCCCGGCATGGCGATGTCCAGAATGACGATGTCAGGCCGATAGAGCGACAAAGCCGAAAGGCAGGCCTGACCATCGGCAGCAGTGACGACAATGAAGCCAAGCGGCCTTAAAACATCCTCCAGCAGCGCCCGCTGACTGCCATCGTCTTCGGCCACCAGAACGGTGCGGCGCGGCCCTTCATAGCCACTGATACGTGCGACCGCCGCAGGGACATCTTCCAGCCCCGTTGCAGCCGACAAATGCAGGCGTACGCTGACGAATGTACCAACACATGCCGTGCTGCGCATGACAATTTCCCCGCCCATGATCTCCACCAGCAGGCTGGTGATCGTAAGCCCCAGTCCAGTACCGGGCACATGGTTTGAGTCTCCCGCCTGCCTGCTGCGCTCAAAGGGCAGAAACACCCGTTCGATATCGGCCTCCGGGATGCCGAT
>JAATGD010000125.1 GCA_015654965.1 Hyphomicrobiales bacterium | reverse complement strand
TTGGGCAATTCGATGCCGATTACATTGCGACCCGGAACCACGGCCACACGGGCGGAAAGCGCCGACATCGAACGAGCGATATCGTCTGCAAGACCGATAACGCGCGAGGATTTTACGCCCGGAGCCGGCTCGAATTCATAGAGGGTTACAACAGGGCCGGGGCGAACATGGATGATTTCTCCGCGCACTCCAAAATCTTCCAGCACGCTTTCGAGAAGGCCCGCGCTGCGCTCCAGCATTTCCTGCGTGATGACATTACCATCCTGTGTGGGCGCCTCTTGCAAGAGATCACGCGGCGGGAACTCATATTCGCCATGCATAACAGGAGTTGTTGCACGGGGGAGGGGCTGCGGCTGGTAGAGCGCAATCGATGGCGCAGGCTTTGCAGGCGCGAGTGGCTCTACAGCGGCAGGCTCGATTTCAACGATTTCTGAGACTTCTGACAAGGCGTCGTAGTCGTCGTCCTCCACTACGTCTTCGATTGTAGACGTCACTTCCACAGGTGTTGCTTCTACAATAACCGCAGATGTTTCTACAACTGGTTCTAAAACTGCCATATCAGGTGCAGGCGCTTGAATGACTGCTTCTTCCTTGGCAACGATCGGTTCTTCTGCCTGCTTGTTCCATTCACGGACACGGAACTGGGCCAGAATAGATTCGACAGAAAGCGCAGGTTTTTTAGGCTCTGCGGGGGAGGCGACTGCAACTGGCGCGGCAGGTGCCACGGGTGTCGTTTCAATATCGCAACCTTCCCAGAAAGCAAAATCGGAAAGATAAGCAAAGGCCGACATGCTCTGCTTTTCCGTGCTTTCAGGCGCGGTTTCAGAAACAGCCACAGCAACCTGTTGTGGTTCGACTTGAGCTACGGGAGCAACGATGGCCACGGGCTTGGATGGCAGAACAGGAGGAATGGGCGCAACCGGCTCAACCATGCCCTGCGAAATGCTCTCCTGAAGCGCTGCAACGGCCATAGGCTGTGTTTCGGCGGCTTTGTCGATTGCCACAGTTGCTTGCTCTTGCGCTTGAGGGCGAGCATGAAGCTCCGGCAAATCTTCGCCGCGGCGGCGCATCAACTCGATTTCAGGCGTGCGGGTGAAACGGACATTTTCGCCCAAGGCAAAATGCGCTTTCCATGAACCATCGCTGGCCGCAGTCTGGCCTTCCGACTGGGGGTGTTGCAGCTTTGTATCTGCCGTGTTTTCGGTATGATTTCCGTTTGAGTGGGGAAAATTTTGTCTCAAATTACGCATGACACCTGAACCATAGCTACGTCGCCTGAATGAACCTCAGTAATAAAAAATGAAGGTTAACAACCCCCTTCATAATTGTGCTGTGCTGAAGAAATTTCCTTCCTTGGGACGATAAGATGACTGCTTGAACCAAGGTACGAAAATGAATAAATATCTTATATATTCAATAAAATAGAATAATAATATAATGTATAAAATTAGATTTTATGCGCTCGCCTTCATGTTTTGTGATGTTCAGTCCACGCCACATTCATAGAAGGAATTCTGTTGAGTCTTGAAGCGAAGGATATGGTCATCACATGAGTCGGTTGCACGTTCGGTACCTTCAATAAATTGCGTTATTTCAGAAAAGATCGATTGACAACGCAGTATATGCGGCGATGTAAATGCACGCCATCTTTCAAGATTGCACGCCGCAAAGCCCGACGTGGAAGCCGGTGAAAGACGCATTCAACAAATAACTGGCGAACAGGTCGTTTCCATTATGGGCCAACCAGTATCCGCCGTAGAGGGACAGAGCGGGCATGAAAATCTCGATTGAACAAACGCTCGATCAAGCGGGAACGGGTGCGTTCCAGCGTAATCTGCTTGGCGTTTTCGGCCTTGTCTGGGCGGCGGATGCCATGCAGGTTCTGGCCGTTGGCTTCACGGGAGCCTCCATTGCCAAGACCTTTGGCCTGAGCGTGCCGCAGGCACTACAGACGGGTACGCTCTTCTTTCTTGGTATGCTGATCGGTGCGGCCGTCTTCGGTCGGCTTGCCGATAAATACGGTCGTCGCCGCGTGCTTCTCGTGACTGTTGCCTGCGATGCCGTTTTTGGCCTGCTTTCGGCTTTTGCGCCCGGTTTCGGCATTTTGCTGGCCTTGCGTTTTCTGACAGGTATTGCGGTGGGCGGCACATTGCCGGTTGATTATGCCATGATGGCAGAGTTTCTTCCGTCCAAAAACCGTGGACGCTGGTTGGTGATGCTGGAAGGCTTTTGGGCGGTTGGTACAGTCGTGATTGCCTTGGCGGCTTGGGCGGCCAGTCTTGCGGGTGTCGAGGATGCGTGGCGCTATATATTCATTGTCACGGCAGCGCCTGCGCTGATCGGAATCTGGTTGCGTCTGTGGGTGCCTGAATCGCCAATGCATCTTCTCAAATCCGGGCGCACGGAGGAGGCAAAATCCGTGATGAACCGTGTCTTGCGCCGCAATGGCAAGACGGAATTGCCCCCCAAAGCCACATTGGAAGCGCCGCTTCTGGTGACCAATGAGCGTCTCCTGTCGCCGAATTTGCGGCAACTCACATTGGCTACGCTGGCGATCTGGTTTTTGGTGTCGGTGTCTTATTACGGGATTTTCACATGGATACCGGCAAAGCTTGCCAGTGACGGCTTTGGTTTCGTACGCGGCTATGGTTTTCTGGTGGTCGTGGCTCTTGCGCAAATTCCCGGTTATGCGCTCGCGGCTTATGGTGTCGAGACATGGGGGCGTCGCAAGACGCTGATTGGTTTTCTGTTCATCAGTGCTGCCGCCTGTGGCTTGTTTACCGTGGCCAGCAGTTCCAGCTTGGTGGGCGCATCGATCCTGATCATGAGCTTTGCGCTTCTGGGCACATGGGGTGCGCTCTATGCCTTCACGCCTGAACTTTATCCGACCGCGCTGCGTGCCAGCGGCATGGGAGCGGCAGGAGCCATGGCGCGCCTTGGAGGACTTCTCGCACCATCGGCTCTGGCCGTGGTCATCAGCCAGAGCTTTTATGTGGCGGTGGGAATGTTCGCAGGATTGCTGGCGCTTGCGGGCGTTATCGCGATTTTCATCAATGTCGAGACAAAGCAAAAAGCCCTGAATTAACCCCAGCTTTCGACGCGTAGTTTTGTGCCGTCTGAAAAACGCGAAATGTGAAATGGTGCCGGATCGACGACAGGTGTTTCGCCGCTGACCATATCGGCGACGAGACGCCCAGCACCCGGACCGATGCCAAAGCCGTGGCCGGAAAAGCCGGTGGCGACAATCAGTCCCTCGACATCGGGAATGGGCGAAATGACCGGAATGACATCCGGCATAGTGTCGATCAGGCCTGCCCATTCCTGCGCAATCGTTGTGGACGCAAAGGCCGGGAGCGTCCTTTTCAACTTTTGGAAAACCTTATT
>JAATGD010000332.1 GCA_015654965.1 Hyphomicrobiales bacterium | reverse complement strand
TGCGGCGGCGTTCATCGAACGGGAGCAGCAATGCGGCCGTCACCAAAGGCAGAAAGATCGGCGCGACGATGAGGTGTGATTTCCAATCCATCGTCAGTTCTCCTTGCCGTCAACATGGTCGGTGCGTGTCAACCCGCGCGAGACGAGCAGCACGACAAGGAAGAGTGCCGTCATGGCGAAACCGATCACGATGGCGGTCAGCACAAGTGCCTGCGGCACCGGATCGGTATATTGGGCGACCGGCACATCAATGCCGGAATCGAGTATAGGCGGCGCATTGCTGCGCAGCCGACCCATCGAAAAAATGAACAGATTGACCGCATAGGAAATGAGCGACAGGCCGATAGCCACCTGAAAGGTACGCGGGCGCAGCACCAGCCAGATGCCTGAAGCCATCAGGACACCGATTGCAAGGGCGAGAACAAGCTCCATCAGTTCTCCTCCTTCGGCGTTGTTGATGCGAGTTTTTCCACGCGGTGCTTACGGATCGATTGGTGGGCAAGCGCGATCAACATGATGACGGTCGCCCCCACCACAAGCGAAAAGACGCCGAAGTCGAACAGTAGCGCACTTGCCACCGGCATTTTGCCCACATGCGGAATATCCGCATATTGATAGAAGGATGTCAGGAACGGATAGCCGAACAGCCACGCGCCCGCCCCGGTCATGGCAGCGAAGAGAAGGCCGGTACCGATCCAGCGCAGCGGCAGGATGCGCAGCCTGTCCTCGACCCAGCGCGTACCTGCCGCCAGATATTGCAGGATGAAGGCAATCGCCAGCGCCACACCAGCCGCGAAACCGCCGCCCGGCAGATCGTGTCCGCGCAGGAAGAGGTGCACCGCCAGAACGATGATGACTGGGAAAAGCCACTGCATGATGACGGATGGCACCCCCAGATAATCGGAAAGCGTATCGCCCGCCTTACGGTCCGGCGTCGCTTCGTCATAGGCGTCCTGAATTTTCTGCTGCTCGGTTGAACCCGTCGTGTCCGATGCGGGACGGAAACGGCGCAGAAGTGCGAAAACGGTGAGGCCCACAATGCCGAGAACGGCAATTTCGCCAAATGTATCGAAGGCGCGGAAATCCACCAGAATGACATTGACGACATTTTTGCCGCCACCGCCGGAATAGGCGTTCTGGAGGAAATAATCGCCGATACTATTGGGCGAAATACGCGTCATCATGGCGTAGGCGATGATGGCAACACCAAAACCGCTGATAATGGCCAGCGCCAGATCGCGATAGCGGCGCAGGCGCGGTCCGAACTTGACCGGAATAGGATCTGGATCTTCCCAGCGCTTGGGCAGCCAGCGCAGACCCAGCAACAAAAGAACCGTGGTGACGATCTCGACCAGCAATTGCGTCACCGCCAGATCGGGCGCTGAAAGCCATACAAAGGTCATGCAGGTAATCAGACCCGCACCGCCCAGCAGGATGAGTGCGGCAAGACGGTGATATTTGGCCTGATAGGCAGCCCCGATGGCGCAAGCGCCCCCCAGCAGCCAGAGCAAGGCAAAAATCGGATCGACTGGCTGCGGCGCAAGCGTACCCGTCTTGAGCGTGTCGGAAATGAGCGGCCATGCGGCAACGACAATGGCAACGATCACGATGATGCGCAATTGCGGCTGAAGACGCCGGGTGCTGAAAAAGCTTTCCGCCTTTCGCGCCCAGTTCCATGACAGCGTCACCAGCACGCGCTCGAAAATGCGCTGCCCTTGCAGATGGCGGAAAAGCGGCGGACCATCTTCGCTGCCCGCGAGATAGTTTTTCAGCAACCAATGCAGCAGCACCCCGCCGATCATCGCGACAATGCTCATCATCAGCGGTAGGTTGAAACCATGCCATACCGAAAGACTATATTTCGGCGTGGCATCACCCAGCACGGACATGACTGCCGAATGCAGGAACGGCCCGATGGAGAGCCCCGGTACAACGCCAATCAGCAGGCACAACAATACCAGTAGCTCTATGGGACGGCGCATCCAGTGCGGCGGCTCATGTGGCTCGTGTGGCAGATCCTGCGGCGGCGGCCCGAAAAAGGTCGAATAGATGAAGCGCACCGAATAGGCGACGGTGAAAACACCGGCAATGGTTGCCACATAGGGCGTAATCGTATCGAGCCATGATGCGAGATGCGTTTCCACGGCCTCGGCAAAGAACATTTCCTTGGAAATGAAGCCGTTGAGCAGTGGAACCCCCGCCATGGAGGCACTCGCGACCATGGCGAGCGTTGCCGTATAGGGCATGGGCCGTAAAAGCCCGCTCAGACGGCGCATATCACGTGTGCCGGTTTCATGATCGATAATACCAGCTGCCATGAACAATGACGCCTTGAAGATGGCGTGATTGACCATGTGGAAGATGGCGGCGACCGCGGCCAGCGGGCTGCCAAGGCTTAAAAGCGCCGTGATGAGGCCGAGATTGCTGATGGTCGAATAAGCCAGCAATCCTTTCAGGTCCTGCTGAAAGACGGCAAAGAAACTGGCGAGCAACAGGGTTATCAGACCGGCGCAGCCCAATATCCAGAACCATTCTTCGGTGCCAGCGAGAACCGGCCACAACCGCGCAAGCAGGAACACGCCCGCCTTCACCATGGTCGCGGAATGCAGATAGGCTGAAACGGGAGTGGGCGCGGCCATGGCATTGGGTAGCCAGAAATGGAACGGAAATTGCGCGCTTTTCGTAAAGGCGCCAAGCAGGATCAGGATGAGCGCCACGGTATAAAGCGGATGCGCACGCACCACATCGCCCGCGCCCAGAACCGTATCAAGGTCGTAACTGCCGACAATATGCCCCAGAAGCAGCATGCCAGCGAGCAGACAGAAGCCGCCGATGCCGGTCACCGTCAGCGCCATGCGCGCGCCATCACGCGCACTGGCATTATGATACCAGTAACCGATGAGCAGGAACGAGAAAATGCTCGTCAGCTCCCAGAAAACAGCCAGAAGCAAGATATTGCCCGAAAGAACAATGCCGAGCATCGAACCCATAAAGGACAGAAGAAACGAGAAGAAACGCGGCACCGGATCGTCGGGCGACATATAATAGCGCGCATAAATGACGACGAGCAGCCCGATGCCGGTGATCAGCATCGCGAAAAGCCATGCAAAGCCATCCATGCGCAATGTCAGGTTCAGCCCGTATTGCGGCACCCACTCAATGCTGCCATGCAGAACCTTGCCATCGGAAACGACAGGATAAAGACTGGATGTCAGCACGAAAGCGACAAGGGCGATGGCAGCTGTAAACCATGCGGAACCGCTGCGATCGACGCCGCGAAAAAGTCCTGTAATGACGCTGCCAAGAAACGGAAGAAGGACAAGCAGGAAAAGCATTCTGCCGTCCATCGTCATGCGCCCCTTGCCTCCAGTCCAATCCGGTTACTTTATCTACGACCGGATCGAATAACCGGCCATTCTGCGAGAACAATCGAGGAGACAATGAGAACGAATGCCGTCGTTGAAACGGCGACAGAAATGTCTGATCGATTGTTGAGAGGAATCAACTATTCCAATGACATTATTATGACCGTTCGCGCAATAAATTGGCAATAGGTTTCAATCATTTATATCGAGATAATCAGGAATTTTCCGCAATTCTCGTTCTTTTTCGCGCAACAAAACTGCCAGAGGCCCGCATTGGGCGCAAGGTGCATCCTTGGAAGAAATCAATATTCCTCAAATTATCTTTATGCTTTGATACATAGGAAACTTTGTAAAATAAAAGGATAGCGTAATTCCACGGTTCAATCCAAACATGAACAACTCTACATATCAGGCGGCTTCTCCACATGGGGTCATAGCACCTGCCATCAGAGCGACAGCATCCGGCATGGAATATTTCTTGGGGGCGATCATTTTCAGGCGGCGTTCAAGGCGACGGATATGGATACGGTCGGCGACCTCGGATAAACCGAGGCAAAAAGCAAGAGAACGAAACAAGATGATTTTCAAATAAAAGCTTGATAAAGACCATCTACTTTAATTTTCATGTCACTTATCATTCTAATATTCAGATCAGTCGCTTCCGCCACCTGGAGGTGGAATTAGCAAGACGGTGACGCGTCTTAACAGCAGGCCGCTTCATGGTTCATGAACAATATCAGGATTGGCAATTTCTGTATGTCGATCAGAGAAAGTCGCTGATCGACTATGCCGCCAGACTTGCGGGCAGCCGTGATGTTGCGGAGGATATCGTGCAGGAAGCCTTCATGCTCTGCCTGGCCAAACAAGAACGCGACTATCAAATCACCAAAGCATTTCTATTCACCATAGTTAGAAATCTATCATACAATCGCCGTCGCCACTTGGCCGTTCATCGGAAGACCGATCAACAAGACTATCCATGGTGGACACAGTATCAGACAATTGAGTCGCCTGATTCTCAGGTGCTGATCATGGATCAGGCCAGAATCGCCGCTGAGGCGATCAGTGAACTTCCCCCGAGGATTCGCATTGTCGTCGAATTTTATCGTTTCGACGGCATTACACTTCATGAGGTCGCCTCACGGCTCGATATTTCCGTTGCGACGGCTCATCGTCTGCTCAAGGAGGGCATGGAGATCATCTGGGATCGAATGGGTTTTGATGAGTAAAGAGAGATTTTTTGGTCTTCTCGCACTTTTCGTGAAAAATTCTCCCGCCTCAGGTGTTTTTTATATTAGAGGGCTTCAAAAATGCCTTCGGCAAAACAAGGGAACGGAAGTAGTCCTCCGATGATGTCTGACGATTTTGAAGACAGTGCCTGCGCCATCAGGCAGGAAGCGTTCGACTGGTTGATCCGCCTGAATGAAGCAGCGGAAACCCCTGCTTTACGGAAAGAATTCGAGGCCTGGCTTTACCAGTCAGCCGAACATGGCCGCACCTGGGAGAAGACCTGTCGCATGTGGTCGTCAATGGGCAAGGCACCCGCTTTCCATGAGCGAACCAATGTTCACGCAGGACGGAGGTTCATGCGAAATGTCATCCGGTCGCGACGTGGCGTTGCGGCGGCTGCCGGGGCAGCCATGACCCTCTGCCTTGCTTATGTGTTCCTGCCTTCATTGGTGCTCGACTATCAGGCGGACTATCAAACCGAGGTGGCGTAGACAAAAAAGATTACCTTTTCAGACGGCAGCAGTGTCCTTCTTGGACCTGCGAGCGCGATCGCATCAGACTTCACCTCCAGTTCCCGAAATGTACGTTTACTGGCTGGCGAAGCCTATTTTGATGTCGTTCACGATACATCCCGGCCATTTCACGTTATGTCGCAAGACATCAATGTTGAAGTTCTTGGTACCGCTTTCGACGTACGGGTGAGCGAACAAGGTACGGCTAGTGCTTACGGAACTTTCGTTGGAGGCGGCGGACGGTACGCCGCACGCGTGGCCCAGCATGAGCGCAACGACGTGAACTGGCGTGGGCAAGCGGAGAAGGCCTTCGATATCTCGTTCTCAGAGCTACGGCCCCGGCGAGTCCGGATGCGGGTCGACGATCCGACGTTCG
>JAATGD010000400.1 GCA_015654965.1 Hyphomicrobiales bacterium | reverse complement strand
GCGCCGGTGGCATCAATCCATACGCCTACTGCGCCGGTGACCCAATCAATCATACCGACCCGTCAGGGCATTTTATTCTGGTTCTGTTACTGGGGTTGGTCGTGAACACTCTTGTCGGAGAGGCCGCGGCAGCCGGCGTTGGTGCAATCGTGGATGTTGCTGTGGAAGCGGGAGTGGCGGCCGGAGCAGGAGCGGCGGAAGGAGCGGCAGCGGCAGGCGGAGGCGTTGTGGCGGCTGAAAATGCAGTCACCGATTCCGCTATGGCTGGCGGCGCGGCTGTGCGGGCAGGTTCCTCTGGAGCACGGGACACATTGGAGGATCTTGGCGCGGCTGAACGCCCCGGACCACCCCAGCTTGAAGAGGAAGAAGCCGGACCGTCCAACCGTCCCGCACACAACGCACAGCCCGAGCGCGAACCGTCTCCGGAAAGGCCTGTGCGTGATCAGGCAGAAGAACCGCCGGCACCGCCTGTACGTGAAGCTCCTAATCCTGTTCGCCCTAGACCTCAAGGGAATATGCGGGATGATCCAGCGTCAGCTGCTCGATTTAGGACTATGGAAAGGAATTTGATCCCAAGCAGAAGGTATGCGGGTAGTGCTCCAAGCCAAGGTGCAAGGCCTGAGCTTGAACTCCTTTTCGTCGATGACGAAACACGATCAGAACTTGAAAGCATTTATGTAACTTTTTACAATCAACGATATAGGGCATTGGGCGTTGACATGACGTATTCACGAACCTTAGAGGAATTCGGATATGAACCGGTTTATCCCAATGGTGATATCGATCATGACATTATGACGAGCTGGTTAAAGGATATTGGGAAATATGACCTATCCAAAACAGACCATTCAAAGCATATATTTTATAGGAGGATGTAAATATAACAAAAAAATACTTATGCATTGATTAAAATTAACATTCTATACAGACAGGTCAAGGCAAAGCGCGCATTGCAACCATGGGATGTCGCGCGTCTTTCATCCGCCTCAGCTATCATGCACAGGATCATGAGGTCGTTGACGGGTTTAAACAAGCCTCTCTGGCAGAGAGGCTTGTAAACACTTAGAATGCAAAATATGTCACGAGCAGATCCAATATATTGCCCGTCACTCTGACAGATCAACCTGCCGAGAGCTTCACAGCATGGTTCATTTTGCAATCGCAAGATACTGGTTTAATTTGCCTACGCCACATAGACAAAACAGTCAGGCAAGGGTTTGTAAACGTCCGGCAAGTTCCGCTTTCACCTGCACGGCACGCCCTTGCTTGACAGAAAGAAGCGCTGCTTCAGCAAGCAGCAAAGCCTGCAAGCCATCTTCCGCGGAAGGGGTTGGCGTCTTGTCGTCAGCGACCATATTAATGAAAGAAGCAATTTCAGCAGCATAGGCATAAGTGTAGCGCGTCATGAAAAAATCATGCAGTGGCGGGCGGGTATAACCATCTTTCGATGCTACTTCGATGGAAACCGGACGCTGATTTTCAGCCGACACAGCCCCTTCCGACCCATGCACCTCGATGCGCTGATCGTAACCGTAAGAAGCCCGACGTGAATTGGAAATCACACACTGGCGCCCAGAAGCCGTGGTCAGGATCACGCTTGCACTGTCAAAATCACCGAGTTCACCGATCTTTTGATCAACCAGAACGGAAGCAGATGCTGAAACAGTTGCAATTTCTTCACCCAGCAGAAAACGCGCCATATCAAAATCATGGATCGTCATATCGCGGAAAATACCGCCCGATACCTTGATATATTCGGCAGGCGGCGCGCCCGGATCACGGCTGGTGATTGTGACCATTTCAACCTTGCCAATCCTGCCCTCATTGATAGCCTTGCGGACAGCCACAAAATGCGGATCAAAACGACGATTGAAGCCGAGCATAACCTCACCGCCGGTTTCCTTGATGACGCCGAGGCACGCACGCACACGCTCGATATTGAGATCAATCGGCTTTTCGCAGAACACGGCTTTGCCCGCACGCACAAAACGTTCAATCAGATCAGCATGGGTATTGGTCGGCGTGCAGATCAACACCGCATCCACATCTGATGACTTTTCAATCTCGTCGATGCTACGCACTTCCGCGTCAGCGGCGTCGGCAATGGCGCGTGCCGCGTCCTGATTGGCATCCGCCACAGCGATCAGCTTCGCACGCCTGTCAGAAGCGATTGCGCCCGCATGAACCTTACCGATACGGCCAGCACCGAGCAGAGCAAGACGTGTAACCATTGCCTTTATTCTCCCAAAACGGTCACTCCCGATTGACCGATAAAACAGTTTCACTCTTCCGCTTTGCACAGTTACCGTTTATTCGGCAGGCCAAAACGAAATAGAATATTCATTCCATTTTGCTAGATTGTGATATAAAGAATGTCAAGAGACCGTTTCTGAAAGGATGGCAATGGACGCCAAACAAGTTGTTGTGGCTAAAGCCGATAGTTCCGCAAGTGTGCCAACTCCACCCCCTGCGAATGTCAAAGAATTTGAGGCGAGACTGCTCGAAGTCACTGACCGCTTGCCAAAACGCCTCAAGCAATGCGCTGATTTTGTTGCTGCCAACCAGGACCGGATCGCCGTTTCTACCGTTGCGGAAATGGCAGAAGGCGCAGGTGTTCAAAGCTCGGCCTTCATGCGTTTTTGTCAGATATTGGGCTTCTCCGGCTTTTCGGAAATGCAGAAGCTTTTTCGCGACTCCTATGCGGGCGGCTGGCCCGATTATTCCACACGGCTTGAGCATTTGCGTAAAACTGCGGCAGGAAGTGCCCCCGCCCTTCTGGCTGAATTTGCTGAGGCAGGCCGTACCTCACTCGAAAGCCTGTTGAAGACCATAGAGCCAACAGCACTCGACAAAGCCGTCAAACTGCTGGCAACGGCTGAAACCATTCATATTATCGGCGTTCGACGCGCATTTCCCGTTGCGAGCTATCTGGCCTATGCTCTTGAAAAGATGCAGGTTCCAGCGATGCTCCACAGTACTGTCGGCAAACTGGAAAACCAGCACCTCATCCGCAAAGGCGATGTGCTTCTTGCCATTTCCTTTTCGCCCTATTCGCCTGAAACCATTGCAATGGCAGAAAATGCGAGTGAACGCGGCATCGATGTTGTTGCCATTACCGACACGATTGTCAGCCCAATGAGCAAGTTTGCTACGCAATCTCTGCTTGTTTCCGAAGTAGATTTCGGTGCATTCCGCTCGCTTTCCGCAACCCTTTGCCTTGCGATTACACTTGCCGTTGCCGTCGGTACAGAACGTCAATCATAAAATGATACAGCATTCTATTTTTGGGTTGAAATGGAATAATAAATCCATTTTAATCAGAAATAGAATGGCTGCTACGTAATCTAAGTCACAAACAGCCATCCCAGGTTTAAAAAGCATGCACCGAGGGAGGAATGGGATGAAGCGGCTGGATTTGATTACGATTGGCCGATCTTCGGTCGATCTTTACGGCGCGCAGGTCGGCGGTCTTCTTGAGGATATGTCGTCTTTCAACAAATATGTTGGCGGCTCTCCAACCAATATAGCAACCGGCACTGCAAGGCTTGGCCTCAAATCTGCCCTTATAACCCGCGTGGGCGACGAGCATATGGGACGCTTTCTCCTGCGCGAACTTGTGCGTGAAGGCGTCGATACGCGCGGCATCGTTACTGACCCTGAACGCCTGACTGCGCTTGTCATTCTCGGTATCCGCGATCAGGAACATTTCCCGCTGATCTTTTATCGCGAAAACTGCGCCGACATGGCGCTTTGCGAAGACGATATCGACCCGGATTTCATTGCCGAGGCCGGATGTGTGCTTGCCACCGGCACGCATCTTTCACATCCGCGCACAGAAACAGCTGTCATCAAGGCGCTCAGGCTTGCGCGTGAGAATAGCAGCCGAACAGTGCTCGACATTGATTACCGCCCCAACCTCTGGGGGCTTTCCGGCCATGGCGATGGCGAGAACCGTTTCATCGAATCCGTTGCCGTCACCAAGAAGCTGCAATCGACGCTCCATCTCTTCGATCTCATTGTCGGAACAGAGGAAGAGTTTCATATCGCGGGCGGGTCAACTGATACGCTTGAAGCGCTGAAAGCCGTTCGCAAAGTCACCAAGGCCGCACTTGTCTGCAAACGTGGGCCAATGGGCGCTGTGGTTTTTGAAGACGCGATTCCCGATAATCTCGACAAGGGGCAATCAGGGCAAGGTTTTCCGATCGAAGTTTTTAACGTGCTTGGTGCGGGCGATGGTTTCATGTCTGGCCTTTTGCGCGGTTGGCTCAAGGGTGAGGACTGGCCGACCAGCCTGAAATTCGCTAATGCCTGTGGTGCCTTCGCCGTGTCACGCCATGGCTGCACCCCCGCTTATCCAAGCTGGAAAGAGCTGCAATATTTCCTGCAAACCGGCATTCGCGACAAGGCTCTGCGCAAGGATCAGGCGCTTGAGCAGATCCACTGGTCTACGAACCGTAAAGGTGACTGGCCACATATGCGGGTGTTTGCCTTTGATCATCGCATCCAGTTGGAAGAAATAGCGCAGGAAACTGATGCAACAGATGAAAAAATCGGTGAATTCAAGGAACTATGTCTGAATGCTGCATTAGAGGTTTCGGGTGGGGAAAATGGCTATGGCATCCTCTGCGACGGACGACTTGGCCGCGCTGCGCTCCATCGCGCTGCCGGCAGCGGTCTGTGGATCGGACGCCCGACTGAATGGCCCGGATCACGGCCCTTGGAGCTTGAACCCGAACTCGGTCCCGATTGTGGCGGCCTTGTTGAATGGCCCGTCGAACATGTTGTGAAGCTTCTTTGCTTCTATCACCCTGATGACGACGACGCTGTGAAAGCGCAGCAGGAAGCCACAGTGAAACGGCTTTTCACTGCTGCCCGTCGCAATCAACTTGAG
>JAATGD010000263.1 GCA_015654965.1 Hyphomicrobiales bacterium | reverse complement strand
ACATCATCGGGAGGAACCAGAGAAGGGATTGCAGCTTTTTATGTTGTAGTCTCATGTGCCTGTTCTAATCCTAATATTAATGACAGAAAAACGACAGCCAGCCTGTCTGTTCAAACTGTCTGTATTGTCTTGTTCATCACTGTTATAAAAGCACTCCATATCATTCTGAAAAAAAGAAGGTGATAGGCATTTCAGCCCCCGGTACCCTGCGAGCCGGCTGCATAGACTTTACCCTCGCCTTCGAAAGCTGGGCTATTGCCAAAAGTTGCAGCCGCCAATGCCACCGTAAATAGAAATGCTGCTTAACCATTTTGAATCCCCCTATAGACGGCCTGTTGAGAAGGGACTGCGGCTGTGCCGGAGCGGTTCCAGTAACCTACTTCAACTGAAATCGCTCCGTCCCTCGCCTTCATGCATTTCCGGCAAACCGTTTTCCACCTTTGCCGAAAATGTTCCCTGTTAGCGAAGGTTGTAACCCTCGATCGCGAGTGTGGGATTCTGTCCCTCGATCTGTGCTTTCGCGATCTCCGCCGTGATCTCCCGTGTTTCACCTGGATAGACGGTGACATAATTGTCGTCATAGGTGATCGGTAGGATTTCGCCGGACGCTGCTTCCTTGCGCAGTTCCGCCCGGACGAAGAAGGCGATATGGCTGGTTGGGTTGGTCAGGGATATCCTGAAGCGGCGGTTGTCGCCTTCAGACTTGATCTCATTGAGCTCGGTCTTCAGTTCTGCCTTCGGCATGTCGTTGAGCGGGGTAAAATCTGCCCATTGCCGCTGTTTCAGAACCATGGCGTCCATCACCACATTCGGATCCATGTGTTCCGGAATATCGTCCTTGGCCGATTGCCAGTAGGTGTTTTCCGTTATCACCCGGTCACTGGCGTCACGAAGCTGCAGGCGCACGAAATAGACCGAGCCCAGATTGTTGAAACGCGGGAGCGTCAGGACTGTCGTCGAGGTGGCAGCATCGGCTTTTTTGACGGTCGTCTTTCTCTCTTGCCGCAGATTGCCGGCAAGGTCGTAGAAACGTGCCGTCACGGTCAGATCCTGTTGCTCTTTCGGGGTTTGGTTGACAAGATAGACCTTCGCCTTCGAGCGGTCGCCGGAGGCATAACCGTCAAAGACCACGCTAAGCGGCTGCAGGGCTTTCTTGGCGCCGAAATAGCCGCCGCCCTGTTTCATGTAATAGTCGAACAGATGCCCGAAGAAGGACGGCCAGTGATTGTTGAGCATCCAGAAGATCGTCATCTTGTGGGTTTTCCAGCCGAGCGCGCCATAGGCTTCGTTCTGGGCTCGGACGTTCTCGTAATGGGCAAGCTGCGCCTTGCGTGCAAAATCCTCGACATTGTCCGACGGGCCGTACCGTTTCTCGACCGCCATCCGGATACTGTCCAGTGTGCTGTTGCCCGGCGCGGAACTGGCGTGCATTTCCCAGAATTCATTGATCGGCCAGAGCTTGTCTGCCGGTATGAACTTTTTCAGGCTTTCCAGCGGCGGCACGGTCTCGTCATTGCCGCTCTCGGCGACAGAGCCCATGGCGCCGAGTATATCGCCCTTGAACCAGAAGGCGGGAGCGCGCCATGAGTAAGGGGCTGCCATATGGACGCCGCTCCAGTCGCGGTTACGTGCCGAAACGGTATCGAGGACGGCGTTCTGCCAGTGCAGCTCCTTCAAGATATCATGATATTTCTGGAGCACAGGTTCCGGGGGCAGGCCGTCGCTGCCGTTCGCCCAGATGAATGCCGATGCATGGGCACGGAAATCCGCGATACTATCGCGCAGCGATGCGTAGGCAATCTTGTAATCCTCGTGGTCCCAATGGCTCCATAGTTCCCACGAACCGCAACACATGAGGCCGCGCATGACGGGAATGCCTTCCTTGTCCGCGAGTTCGAGCACGTCGTCATCGGCGAACTTGCCTTCCCAGCGCAGCATGTTTACGCCGAGGTCCTTGGCATAGCGGATGATCTCGCGATCGCGCTGCGGATTGTTGTCGAACAGGAGATCCGGCGTATAGGCGGCGCCGCGGATCAGATAGTCCCGGCCATTGACCTTGATATAGAAGCTACCCGGATTGTGGAAATTCGGGAATAGTTTTGTCGTGTCGGTATGCTGCGTGATCTTGCGGATACCGAAATCGATCGCCGCCGTGTCTGAGACCTTGTCGGAAGACTTGCCGCCGATGCTGAAGGTCAGCTTCAGATTGTAGAGATTTGGCTTGCCCCATACATAGGGCCACCAGACATCGGGCTTGTTCACCGTCAGCGCCTTGACCTCTTCCGGCGTGAAGCTTTCCTCGCGGGTTTCATTCCCCTTAAGCGCGACGGTCTTCTCGAAGTGGATGCCCGGCTTGCCCTCGCGGGTGATTTCGCCGCTGAGCACACCCGTCACCGGTTCCGACGAGCGGTTGACGAGATCAGTATAGACTTTCAGTGTGGCGGATTTGAGGTCGGGCACCTTCAGGTCGGTTTCGACATAGGGATTGCGCACGGCGACATCGCCACCATAGGTGAGATAGACCTTGCGCCAGATACCCGCGCCCTTGTCGGGAATGAACGACGTTATCGTCTTGCGGTCACCCAGATATTTGAGATTGATCCAGTCGACCCATGTGTCGGTCAGGTCTACGCCTTCGCCTTCGCCCTTCTTGAGGCTGTCGCCTAGCGTTAGGCTGGGGGTGCGCTGTTCTGGGTGATCCTGACGGCCAGAAGGTTGTCTGCGCCTGGGCGCACAATTTTCGTGACGTCGAATTCATATTTCCGGTTCATGCCTGCGATCTCATCCGGCCCGGCGAGACGCTGGCCGTTCAACCAGATTTCGCCCCGGTAGTTGAGACCGTTGAAGACCAGCGTATAGCGTTCATGGCCTTTAGGAACAGTCAGCCCGGTCTGGTACCACCACTGATGCTTCCACAGATTCTTGTCAACATTGGGTAGATTGTCGCCGTAATAGATGTCCTTGTAGACACCCGCCTTGCTCAGTGCGTTCAGCACCGTCGACGGCATTTTTGCAATCGCATATCCCTTGTCACCGAGCGGAGTGGTGGGCACATCGAGATGAGCCGCCTGGGCGTTGTCATCGCGGATGAGGCGCCAGCCCTGCTGCAATTCGATCCTCCCACTCGCATCTTCGGCTCGCGCCTCGAAGGACAGGATGGAAGCAAGCATCGCCCCCGCCACCAAAAAACGCCATGCATATCTCATTCCGTTTACCTCGGTATGTTGTAAAAATGTCTGTTTGAGGTGTCGTATGCATTAAAGTTCCCTTAGAGGGGTCATATGCATTAAAGTTCCGCTTATAACAGGAAATGACTGGTGTGCATCAGGTCGTATCGAGTGGCCACCCGTCTCTAGTCTTTGAGACTACCAAACATGATCTCCATGCGGTTGCGTCTCTTGTATCTGATTGGCTTCTTTCAGTTCTTCCGGCTCAGGATGCAGACCTTTATTTTCCTGTCTTTCAAAGCCTTTCTGAACCAGTCAGCATCATACCTCGACTGGAGACGCTGTTCTCTGTGACGAACAGCGAAACGCCCTGTTCTGTTACAACCATGGACAGAAGAGCATCACGTTCGACATCATACCACTGGATAACAGGAACCAGCTAGCGCCCCGCTGCACATATGATATACGGCAAAGCTCAGCGAATGCGCGGGCGTTGATCTCAACTTGCTCCAGAAGGCCTGGGAAAAACTGCGAGAAGAAATCTCCGCACGAGAAATGATTCAAACTGAATTGCTGGAGTTAAAGGAAGACCCAACACAAGTACGTCTGGCGCTGCATCAAGCTGAAAAGGCCAGTATAAAGGCCAGCCAAGTCCTGCGCGCAGCAGGGCCTCTGGGAGCTAAAAGCGAAGAAGCCTTTTTGACCATCGAAAAAACATTTGTACCCCTGAATGTTAATCGTGGTCATGTCGAAATGATTCTTGGCTCCGAAGGCGCACGCGATGAACGCAAACAATCTCTGCCCAGCGCATACGCTTCACTTGGGCAAACATTTGCCGAAGCCGAAACAAATATCGAAAAGTTAAGCGCTACAGTTGTTAATCTTGAGTCTGCTGCAGCCGTTCTGAAATGAAATCAGTCAGTGGACGAAGCCTGCTTACAAAGGAAATTAACGCGCTGCGAGAAAACATTTCTGCTCTAATCGCTGAAATTCGGGCATGTGCGAATGATGCTGTTGAAGAAAATGGCACGAAACCATTGAACTGTTGACTGCAGCTGAGTCGTGCGTGGCTTCCTTTGAAAGGAAAGTCTACCTCAATCCACCAATTGCAATGGACTAGATGAAAATATAAATCGTCTTAGCGAAGGCATCCGAGGACAATTATCTGTCTGACGCGGTTGGGCTCTTGGTTGGGATTTTCATCATAAATAAAGCAAAAAACCGCTGGAAGCCAAGGCTTCACAGCGGTTTTACGTATTTGGTTGCGGGGGCAGGATTTGAACCTACGACCTTCGGGTTATGAGCCCGACGAGCTGCCAGACTGCTCCACCCCGCGTCTGAGACCGCTATTATACTATGATTAATGAAGTCAGGCAAACTCCCTGCCCGGCACAATCTGGTAACCTATACTTTGTGTGAGAAAACAGATCCCTATTTTGCCTAGTAGCGCCCCGCATAGGAAACCTCCAACGCTTACAAAAGACAATGATACACTTCTATTCTTGCCGATTTATGCTATACCGCTCCAATTGACTCCTAACATTTTATTTCTTCAATAGTCCTTATTCCTTATATACCGAATCAGCGGAATCACCATTTATGAAATTCTGTTCCGAATGCGCTCACCCAGTTTCCTTGCAAATACCCCCCAATGACAATCGGTTACGGTATGTGTGCAGCAATTGTGGAACCATTCATTATCAAAATCCCAAAATGGTCGTCGGCAGTTTACCTGTGTGGGAACAGGATGGAGAGCTGCGGATATTACTGTGCCGCCGAGCAATAGAGCCACGACATGGATACTGGACCCTGCCCGCAGGTTTTATGGAAAATGATGAAACCACTACCGAAGCAGCGCAACGAGAAACAGAGGAAGAAGCTGGGGCATCTGTACAGTTACATGAATTATTTTCTCTGGTAAATGTACCCCACGTACATCAAGTACATCTTTTTTATCGTGCAACATTACTCAATCTCGACTATTGCGCCGGTATTGAAAGCTTGGAAGTCGCCATGTTTTCCGAAACAGAAATACCCTGGGCTGACATTGCATTTCCAACCGTTGAGTACACTTTACGTGCATTTTTTTCGGATATCAAAAAGATTACCAATGGCGCTTCAGGGTTCGGACTACATACCCAAGATATTCGCAAGCCCATGCGCTCACCTAACTAAATAGCAGGGATATCCATGATTCCCTGGCTGGAAAGCGATACTCCATTTCCTGATGTATTTGCCGCGCTGACCGAACCAGCCGGGCTACTTGCGGCAGGTGCGGATCTATCACCATCGCGCTTACTTGATGCTTATCGGCATGGTATTTTCCCCTGGTTTTCTGAAGGGCAACCAGTACTATGGTGGAGTACTAACCCGCGCATGGTGCTCTATACAGACCATTTCAAAATTTCTCATAGCCTGAAAAAAACGCTGCGAAAAATAGAAAATAGTCGTCACACAGATGGTCGCTGGCAGGTTCGATTTGATTCAGCATTCGAAGATGTCATGCGTGCCTGTGCTGAACCGCGAAAAGATGGTGCAGGCACCTGGATTTCCGAAGATATCGTCAACGGTTATTGCCATTT